>NZ_NRRU01000011.1 GCF_016583785.1 Rubrivivax gelatinosus
ATCTTGAAGACCTCGAGCCGCTGGAAGCTGAGCAGGGCGTAGAAACCCAGCAGCGCGAACGCGCCGACGCCGACACCGATCCAGTAGCTGCGTGGAGCCGGCCGGCGCTCGGCCGCCGACGGTCTGGCCGAGCCAGGCCAGGCGCGCGGCCCGGCAGCCGAGGCGGTGGCGGCCGAGCGCCGGCCGGCTCCACGCAGCTACTGGATCGGTGTCGGCGTCGGCGCGTTCGCGCTGCTGGGTTTCTACGCCCTGCTCAGCTTCCAGCGGCTCGAGGTCTTCAAGATGCTGCTGAGCTCGTTCTTCCCGCTGATGGTGCTGATCATGGCGGTGCTGGGCTCCATCGTCTTCGGCCTGGCGACACCGACCGAAGCCGCCGCGGTGGGAGCGCTCGGTGGCCTGCTGCTGGCAGCGGCCTACCGCCAGCTGACCTTCAACGTCGTCAAGGAGAGCGTGTTCCTGACGGCCAAGACCAGCGCGATGGTCTGCTGGCTGTTCGTCGGCTCGGCGATCTTTTCCTCGGCCTTCGCCCTGCTGGGCGGGCAGGAACTGGTCGAGAACTGGGTGCTGTCGATGAACCTGACGAAGACCGAGTTCCTGCTGCTGTCGCAGGTGATCATCTTCATCCTCGGCTGGCCGCTGGAGTGGACCGAGATCATCGTGATCTTCATGCCCATCTTCGTGCCGCTGCTGGACAACTTCGGCGTCGACCCGCTGTTCTTCGGCCTGCTGGTCGCACTCAACCTGCAGACGGCCTTCCTGTCACCGCCGGTGGCGATGGCCGCCTTCTACCTGAAGGGCGTGAGCCCGCCGCACGTGACGCTGAACCAGATCTTCGCCGGCATGCTGCCGTTCATGGCGATCCAGGTGCTGGCGATCGTGCTGCTCTACAACTTCCCGGCGATCGGGCTGTGGCTGCCGCAGGTGCTGTACCGCTGAGGCAGGAGGCGGGGCCCGCGAGCCCCGCCCCGTCTCAGTCGGCGAGCGAGCGTGCGAACGCGAACACCGAGTTCGGCGCGCGCGTCGTCAGCGCACGCGGCGCCGGACGCGGCATCGCCAGCGCACGACGGCGCGGCGCGACCTCGATGTCCACGCCCTTGGCACGCTGTTCCTCGAGCAGCGACTCGAGCGTGATGCCCGACATGTGCTGCATCATGACCGCGTCCAGTTCGGTCCACAGCGCCTGGCCGGGCGTGGCCTCCGTGGCCGCCGGCGGACGGTCCTCGACCGCCGAGACGATGTCGGCGATCGTGATCGCGTCGGCGCGCCGGCCGAGCGTGTAGCCGCCGCCAGGGCCGCGGGTGCTCTCGACGAGCCCCTGGCGCCGCATACGGGCGAAGACCTGTTCCATATAGGACAGCGACACCTGCAGGCGGCCGCAGATCGCGGCCAGCGCGACGGGGCCGGACTGCTGGCGAAGGCCAAGGTCGACGAGGGCGTTGACGGCGAATCGGGTCCGGGTGCTCATGCGCATGGCAGGTTTCCTTTCTTGGGTCCGATGGAGAATCTAGAGCCGCATTCACTTCGCGTAAATGCGATATTCGAAGAAGTTACGTTCGTAAAACTCGAAGCATGAACTTCAAGCACCTGCATTACTTCTGGGTTGCCGCCCGCGCGGGCGGCGTCGTGAAAGCGGGCGAACAGCTGCACACGACGCCGCAGACGCTGTCGGCGCAGATCAAGCTGCTGGAAGACCGCCTGGGACGCCGTTTGTTCCGCAAAAGCGGCCGGCGGCTCGAATTGACCGAGGACGGACACGTCGCGCTGGGTTACGCCGACGAGATATTCGCCCTCGGCAACGCGCTCGAAGCGGCGCTGCGCGAGACGCGCGACGGCCAGAAGGTGCTGGACTTCCGGGTCGGCATCGCCGACTCGGTGCCGAAGTCCGTCGCCTGCCACCTGCTGGAGCCGGCGCTGGCGCTGCCCGACCGGGTGCGCATGGTCTGCCACGAAGGCAAACATGCGGAACTGCTGGCGCAGTTGGCGCTGCACAGGCTGGATCTGGTGATCGCCGACGAGCCGCTGTCCAGCCGCATCAGCATCAAGGCCTTCAATCACGCGCTGGGCACCAGCCCGACGAGTTTCGTCGCCGCGCCCGGGATGGCGCTCGAAGGCGAGTTCCCGCGGTGCCTGGACGGCGTGCCGATGCTGGTGCCGGGCGCGGCCTCGCCGCTGCGGCAATTGCTCGAGGCCTGGCTGACGCGCCACGGCGTCGCGCCGCGCGTCGTCGGCGAGTTCGACGACGGAGCGCTGACACGGGCCTTCGGGCGCGCGGGCCGCGGCGTCTTCCTGTGGCCGACCGTGCTCGAAGCCGAACTGGTGGCGCAGGACGGCGTGCGCGTGCTCGGCCGCAGCGACGAGATCGTCGCCGAGTTCTACGCGATCTCGGTCGAACGCCGGCTCACCCACCCTTGTGTGGTCGCGATCACGCAGGCGGCACGGCGTGAGCTTTTCGGGGCCTGAACCACCAAGCGAGCACCCACCAACACCGCGCAGCCCGGCATCCGTACCGGCAAGCGGGGTGGCGGGAATGGGGTGTTGGTGGTCTGGCATCGGCGGTTGAAGAAGATCCACGGCAAGCATCTCTCCTACAGAAGGCCCCCACGGGGTAAAAGTTCCCCTTCGTCTTGTCGGACATCGCCGCATCCTGTCGGCCGCACCCGCAGCGTGTCGCCCCGCCCTGGCCCCGTTTCGGTGCCTGCGTACAGTGACGCCATCGTCGATGCAACCCCGCATCCCACCATGAATCCCGCCACCCGCAGCACCCCCAACTTCGACTGGCCCCGGTTGAGGGAAGGCACCATCCGCACCTTCCACGCCTACGCCAACTGGCTGGTCGGCATCAGCTGGAAGCGTTTCATCGTCCTGTCCATCCTGCTGCTGGTGGCCGCGTCCATCCTCGAGGAGATGCCGCCGTTCCGCTGGACCGTGACCGAGACGATCGAAAACGACCGCCCGACGCGCAGCACGCGCAAGCCGGTGCAGCCGCCGACCCCGCCGGCGCCGCCGGTGGAGACCGTGCCCCAGCCGCCGACGGCCTCGGGCGGCAAGGCCGGCGGCGCGGTCGACATCCGCATCGACGAACACGGCATCCGCATCACGCCCAAGGACCTGGAGCCCGCCGGGCAGGCGGCTTCGGCCGCGGCCTCGGCGGCGCAGGCGGCTTCGGCCGCGGCATCGGTCGCCGCCGACGGCATCACGATCTCGGTTCCGGCCAACGTCGACCGCGAAGCGATACGCGAAGCCATCAACGATGCGCGCGACGCGATCCGCGAAGCGATAGAGGACCAGAAGCAGGCCGCGCGCGACGCTGCCGACGCGGCGCGCGAAGCCGCCGACGCCGCCCGCGAGGCCGCCGCCGAAGACGAGGAGATCGTCATCGACAGCGGCGGCCGCCGCATACGGCGCATCCATTGGGGCGACTTCCTGAGCGACCTGGCGCTGCTGTGGATCATGGGCTCGGCGCTGATCAAGGGGACCTACAAGGGCCGCATCCAGGCCGAGGCCAAGGCCGCGCAGGCGACCGAGACCGCCGAGGCCGAGGCGCTGCGCCGCCAGGTCGTCGAGGCGCGCATGGCGGCGATGCAGGCCCAGGTCGAGCCGCACTTCCTGTTCAACACGCTGGCGTCCATCGACCACCTGATCGAGACCGACCCGCCGCGCGCCAGCCAGATGCAGAAGAACCTGATCGCGCTGCTGCGCGCCAGCATGCCGACGATGCGCGAGACCGGCGACGGCGGCGTGCGCGAACTCGGGCGCGAGGTCGGCGTGATCCGCCCCTACCTCGAGATCCTGAAGGTACGCATGGAGGAGCGGCTGACGACGGTGCTCGACGTGCCCGACGGCCTGCTGTCGGCCGAGTTCCCGCCGATGATGATCCAGACCCTGGTCGAGAACGCGATCAAACACGGCCTCGAGCCCAAGGCCGAAGGCGGCACGCTGACGGTGCGCGCCCAGGTCGTGCACGGCAAGCTGCAGGTGACGGTGGCCGACACCGGGCTGGGCTTCGGCAAGGCGGCGACCGCCGGCACCGGCGTCGGCCTGGCCAACGTGCGCGAGCGCCTGCAGCTGCTCTACGGCAACAAGGGCACGCTGACGGTGAGCGAGAACCAGCCCAGCGGCACGGTCGTCACGATCACGGTACCGTACCGTCCGGTCGAAGGTGCCGGCGCCAGCGCCGCGGCCTGAAACGTCCCTCACCCAGCACAACACGATGAACACGAACGCCCCCGCCCCCGTGCGCGCCGTCATCGCCGACGACGAGCGCCTGATGCGCGAGCAGCTGCGCGCGCGCCTGGCCGAGGTCTGGCCCGAGCTCGAAGTCGTCGCCGAGGCCCGCAACGGCCTCGAGGCGGTCGAGCTCGTCGAGCAGCACCGGCCGGACGTCGTCTTCCTCGACATCCGCATGCCGGGGCTGACCGGCGTCGACGCGGCACGCCGCATCGCCCAGCTCGCGCCGGCCGAAGGCGGCGACGAAGACGAGCTGCTGCCCGAGATCGTCTTCATCACCGCTTACGACCAGTACGCGGTCGAGGCCTTCGAGCAGGGCGTCGTCGACTACGTGCTCAAACCCGCCGAACGCGAGCGCCTGCAGCTGACCGTCGAGCGCCTGCGCCGGCGGCTGGCGGCACGGCGCGGCGAAGGCGAGGAGGCGCCGGCGGCAGCGAACATGCAGCAGTTGCTGCACAAGCTGGCGGCGCAGCTCAACCCCGCAGCCGCGCCGCGTTACCTGGAGTGGATCCAGGCCGGCGTCGGCAGCGCGATCCAGATGATCCCGGTGCAGGAGGTGCTGTTCTTCGTCAGCGACGAGAAGTACACCCGGGTGCAGACGGCGCAGGTCGAGGCGCTGATCCGAAAGCCCATCAAGGAACTGGTCGACGAGCTCGACCCGCGCCAGTTCTGGCAGATCCACCGCAGCACGCTGGTCAACGTGAACACGATCTCGGGCGTCACGCGCGACTTCCGCGGCCGCCAGATCGTCAGCGTGCGCGGCAGCCCGCAGAAACTGGAAGTCAGCCGCAGCTACGCCGGCCTGTTCAAGGGCATGTGACGGTGACGCCGCGCCGGGCGGTGCTCGGGGTCGCCGGCGTGGCCGCGCTGGCGGTCGGCGCCGGCGAGCTGATGCGGCGCTTCGGCCCGGCCGGGCCCTCGCCGCTCGTCGACGAGCCCGCGCCGCCGCTGGCCGGGCCGCGGCTGGACGATCCGGCGCTCGCCTGGTCGTCGTTGTCCCTCGCCGGCCGGCCCTGGCTGCTGAACTTCTGGGCCTCGTGGTGCGCACCCTGCCGCGACGAGCACCCGTTGCTCGTCGCCCTGGCGGCCGAGCGCCGGCTGAGCCTGGTGGGCGTCGCGCACCAGGACCGCCGCGAGGCCGCCCGCGGCTGGCTGGCGCGCCAGGGCAACCCGTACCAGGTCGTGCTGGAAGACGCCGACGGCGCGCTGGCCGCGCCCTGGCGGCTGCCGGGCGTGCCGGCCACCTTCGTCGTCGACGCCGCCGGCCGCGTGCGCCTGCGCCGTATCGGCGCGCTGCGCGCGGCCGACCTCGACACCTGGCTCAGGCCGTTGCTGAAGGAACTGGGCGCCTAGTCCGCGCTCGGTGCCGGCGCCGAAGCCTTGGCGGCCAGCGCGGCGCGCAGCTTGGCCAGGCGCTCGCGCGGGTCCTCGCGGCCCGTGGATTCGTTCAGCTTCATCTCGGTGATGAAGCGGCTGGGCACCGCGGCGACCAGCTCGCGCCCCTTCTTGCGCCGGCGCAGCGTGCTGACGACCAGCGTGCGCCGCGCGCGCGTGATGCCGACGTACATCAGCCGCCGCTCCTCTTCCAGGCGCTCGGGCGTCATCTCCTCCTCGCCGGCGCGGAAGGGCAGCAGGCCTTCGTTGACGCCGGCGAGCACGACGTGCGGCCACTCCAGGCCCTTGGACGCGTGCAGCGTCGACAGCGTGACCACGTCCTGGTCTTCGCTGCGTTCGGCCAGGCTCATGATGACGGCGATGGTCTGCGCCACCTCCAGCACCGTCTGCTCGGGCCGGTCCTCGTCGCCGCCGGCGCGGCGCGCGATCCAGTCGACGAAGTCGAGCACGTTGCTCCAGCGCGAGGCGGCGAGCTTCTCGCTCTCCTCGCCGTCGTACAGGTGCTGCTCGTAGCCGATGTCCTTCAGGAAACCGAGCATCAGCGCCTTCGCGTCCTCGGCACCACGCGCGTGTTTGGCGCGTTCCTCGAGGTCGTTCACGTAGCGGCCGAATTCGTGCAGCGAGTCGATCGCCTTGCCCTTGAGCGAAGTCGCCAGCGTCGGCGAGAACAGCGCCTCGAACAGGCTGGTCTTCCACTTGCCGGCGAACTCGCCCAGCGAGGCCAGCGTCTGGTGGCCGATGCCGCGTTTGGGCGTCGTCACCGCGCGCAGGAAGGCAGGGTCGTCGTCGGGGTTCACCAGCAGCCGCAGCCAGCCGCACAGGTCCTTGATCTCGGCGCGGTCGAAATAACTCTGGCCGCCGGAGACCTTGTACGGGATCTGCGCCTGGCGCAGCTTCTTCTCGAAGACACGCGCCAGGTGGTTGGCGCGGTAGAGGATGGCGAAATCGGACCAGGCGACGCGCGCGTCGTCGCCGCGCATCGCCTGGATGCGCGCGACCGCACGTTCGGCCTCGTGCTCCTCGCTGTCGCACTCCAGCAGGCGCACCGGCTCGCCGTCGCCGAACTCGCTCCAGAGCTTCTTCTCGTAGATCTTGGGGTTCTGGGCGATGACGTTGTTGGCCGCGCGCAGGATGTTGCCGGTGGAGCGGTAGTTCTGCTCCAGCGGGATGACCTTGAGCCGCGGGAAGTCCTGCGGCAGGCGCTTCAGGTTCTCGATCGTCGCGCCGCGCCAGCCGTAGATGCTCTGGTCGTCGTCGCCCACCGCGGTGAACGGGGTGTGTTCGCCGACCAGCGCCTTCAGCAGGTCGTACTGCACCGCGTTCGTGTCCTGGTACTCGTCGACCAGGATGTGGCGGAAGGTGCCCTGCCACTTCTCGCGCGCCTCGGCGTCGCGCGCCAGCAGTTTGAGCGGCAGCGAGATCAGGTCGTCGAAGTCGACCGCCTGGAAGGCGGCCAGACGCTCCTCGTAGCGCTTCATCACGACGGCGGCGATGCGCTCGTCGTCGTCGGCCGCGGCCAGCGCGGCGGCGTCGCTGTCCAGGCCCTGGTTCTTCCAGAGGCTGATCGTCCACTGCCAGCGGCGGGCGATGGCGTTGTCGTTGCAGCCGCCGGCCTCGCGCAGCACGCCCAGCACGTCGTCGCTGTCGAAGATCGAGAACTGCTCCTTGAGCCCCAGGCGCGAGCCGTCGGTCTTCAACAGGCGCACGCCCAGCGAGTGGAAGGTGCTGATCGCCAGCTCCTTGGCGGCGCGGCCGCCGACCAGCTGCTTGGCGCGCTCACGCATCTCGGCGGCGGCCTTGTTCGTGAACGTGATCGCCGCGATCTGGCGCGGCTCCAGCCCGGCCTGCAGCAGGCGCGCGATCTTGTGCACGATGACGCGCGTCTTGCCCGAGCCGGCGCCGGCCAGCACCAGGCAGGGCCCTTCCAGGTGGTGGACGGCGGCCAGCTGGGCAGGGTTGAGCGTCGCGGGGGCTTCGGCCATGGAGGGTTCGTCGGGAGGGGCGCGGATCATAGGCCCAAGCGCCCCGCCACGTGGCCCGGGTGCCCGGGTGCCCCCGGGCCGCGGCTCACTCGACGACGAAGACCACCGCGCTGCGTGCCGGCAGCGTGAAGCGGCCGTTGGTGTTGTCGCTGGCCGCCGTCGCGGCGCGGGTGTCGGCGGCATCGGCGGCCCGGTGCACCGGGTGCAGCACCCAGGACTTGCCGGCGTCCTCGGGAATGGTCAGCGTGCGCGCTTCGTCGTCGACGTTGACGAAGTACAGCAGCTCGGCGAAACGCGCGCCGGCATAGCCGCTGCCGTCGAGGTGGCCGACCAGCACCGTCGGCAGCTGCGACGCGCCGGTGTTGCGGAACACCAGCCGCGCCTTGACGTCGGCGGCGCTGCGCAGCCGGAACAAGGTCGAGCTGGCGCGGATGCGCAGCAGGTCGCGGAAGGCGTCGCGTGTCCAGGCGATCTGCGCCGGCGGCGGCAGCAAGTCGGTGTCGGCGAGCAGCGGCCGCATCAGGTCCCAGTTGACGCCGTTGTCGCCTTCGGGCGGCAGACCGACGCCGAAGTTGTTGCTCGCATAACTCCAGTCCAACTTGTTGAACCAGTCGCCCGAGTCGAAGCTGTTGCGGTCCAGCGACTTGCTGCGCAGCGTGTCGATGCCGGCGTGGAAGTAGGCGATGCCCTGGCTGAAGACGTTGACCGCAGCGGCCAGCATCTGCACCCGGGCGCGGTCTTCGGCGCTGGTGGCCAGCGGCAGCTTGTAGACGTCGACGTCGAACAGCGTCTGGTTGTCGTGGTTCTCCACGTAGTTGACGACTTCGCCCGGCTGGCTGACGTAACCCGCCGGCTGGCCGTTGTAGTCGATCGCCTGCAGCTCGCGCAGGTCGCCGCTGTAGGTGCGCAGCGTGTAGTCGCGGATCGAGCCCGCGAGCCCGACCCGCACCAGGTCGGCGGCACGCAGCAGGTCGGTCGAGGTCTTGGCACCACCGAGTGCGTTCGGGTCGTAATACAGGCCGTTGACGTAGCCCTGGTTCGCCACCAGCGCGTCGCCCGAGTCGAAGGGGCTGCCGCCGCGCACCGCGTCGCGCGCCCGGTCGCTGAAGGTCGCGATGCCCGAGCCGTTCAGCGACAGCTGCGAGGCCTGGACGAAACGGGCGCCATCGGCGACCTCACCGAAGTTCCAGCCTTCGCCGACCAGATCGACGTGGCGGCCGGTGGCGGCGTCGACCGCCGTCTGCAGCCGCTGCATCGTCGCGCGCGGCTGGTGGCCCATCAGGTCGAAGCGGAACGAGTCGATGCCGTACTGGGTCGCCCACAGCACGACCGAGTCGAGCATCAGCTTGCCCATCATCAGGTTTTCGGTCGCGGTGTTGGCGCAGCAGGTCGAGGTCTCGAGATCGCCGGCCGCGTTCAGGCGCTGGTAGTAGCCGGGCACGACGCGGTCGAGCACCGCCTTGTCGTTCTGGCCGGCGGCCGTCGTGTGGTTGTAGACGACGTCCATGCCGACGCGCAGCCCGGCCGCGTGCAGCGCCATCACCATCGAGCGGAACTCGCGCACACGCGCCGCGCCGTCCTGGGCGTCGCTGGCATAGCTGCCTTCGGGCGCGTTGAAGTGGAAGGGGTCGTAGCCCCAGTTGAAGCAGTCTTCGGCCTTGACCGCGCCGACGGCGGCCTGCTGCGCGCTGCTGTCGGGCGCGCCGGAGATGCTGGGCGTCACGCAGCCGGTCTCGGGCACGGTGGCGATGTCGAACACCGGCAGCAGGTGCACGTCGGTCAGCCCGGCGCCGGCCAGCGCCGACAGGTGGCGCATGCCGTTGGAGCCGGTGTCGGTGAAGGCCAGGTACTTGCCGCGGTGCGCCTCGGGCACGGTGGCGTCGTTGGCCGAGAAGTCGCGCAGGTGCAATTCATAGATCGACATGTCGGGCGCGGCAGCCAGCGCGGCCGGGCGCGTGTGGCCGTCCCAGCCGGCGGGTTTCAGCGCAGCGGCCGACAGGCTGGCGATGTAGCTGCGTCTGGAGTCGGCCGACAGGCTGACCGAATACGGGTCGGTGACGAGCTGGCGCACGACACCGACGCCACGCACGAAGACCTCGACGACCCAGCGGTAGTAGCGGCCCGACAGGTCGCCGCTGCGTTCGGCGCGCCAGACGCCGGTGGCGGCGTCGAAGCTGGCGTCCTCCAGCGCCACTGTCGGGCCGGTGGCGCTGTCGTAGATCGCGACCGAGACCTTCTGCGCCGTCGGCGCCCAGAGCTTGAAGACGCTGCGCTCGGCGCTCGGCGTCACGCCCAGGTCGCCGGCATCGGCGGCCGCCGCGTACAGGTCGTCGAGCGCGCCGGGCAGCTGCGCCGTCGTCGCGTTGCGCACCTCGCCGTCGGCCGTCTCCTGCACCAGCACCAGCTGGCGCTTGAGCAGCTCGCCGATGCGGGCCTGGTCGGCGCTGCGCACGGCCAGGCGCACGCCGGGGGCGACGAACTTGAAACGTTCGGCGACGGCGGCGTCGAGTTCGGCGGTCGACACCTCCAGCGTCAGCGCGCCGTCGGCGCCGCTCGCCTTGCCGCCGCGCGGCGCCTGGATCTGGCCGCGCGAGGCGTAATAGAGCTTGAAGACGCCGGTGGCGTCCCAGCGCGGCGCCTGGATCAGGGCGCGTGTCAGCCAGTAGGCGCGCGCGTCGCGCGTCGAGGCCTGGCGCAGGTCGGGCGGCGCGGTGTAGACGGTGGCGTCGCCTTCGACCAGCCAGACCTCGGCTACACCGGCGGTGGCCGCGAGCGTCGCATAGTTGACGGCGATGTTGGCGTCGCGGCCGTCCTTGTCGTCGGGCGAGCCGCCCGGCGGGCGGCCGTGGATGATGAACTCGAGCACGGTGCGTGCGGCGTCGTCTTTCGGGTTCAGCACGGGGGTGTCGAAAACGATCTCGCCGTCGCCGGCGGTATAGCCAGGCATCGCATCGAAGGCGACGGCGGCCTGCCAGTCGCTGATCGTCACGCCGGGCAGGCGCGAGACGTCCAGACCGCTGCCGCTCCACAGGTGCAGGCCCCAGTTCGTGTAGCCGCCGTCGTAGCGGCGGTAGTGCACGCGCACCGTGTCCAGGTCGGGCGCGCTGGCGCCGACGGGGTTGCGGGCGTAGTTCGTCGGGTCGCTGGCGAGCTTGTAGATCGCCGTGCCTTCGGCCAGCGACCAGTACTGCTGCTGGTCGCCGTTGGCGCCCGACCAGCCCGAGGGCTCACGCTCCGAGCCACCGCCCTTGACGATGATGAAGTTGAAGGCCGAGGCCGCGACCGGCACATCCCAGTAGCTGCCGGCGGTGTCGACGCCGTCGGGCGCGCGACCGGGCCAGCCGCCCAGCGCTTCGCCCGGCGCGTTGTAAACATACAGCGTCCAGCCGGCGTAGTTGGCGTCCGGGCGGCTGTAGTGCAGGCGCACCGTGACCGGCTCGCCGCCGGTGTCGGCAGGCACCGCCGCGAGCACTTGCTTGAGGTCGGTGGCGTCGCCCACCGACAGGTCCTGGTCACCGCCGCCGTCGCCGCCGCAACCCGGCACGATAGCCAGCATCACCGAGGTAATAGCGAGCAGCCACCAGCGCCGCAGCGCCTGCCACGATCCATTCATGTCTTGTCTCCTCTGACGGCCGGAGCCTCCGGCGGCAGACCGTCATCGCCGGGGGTGCCGATGCTATTGAGACGGCATGCGACGGTGACCCGAGCTAACCCGGTGTGCCGGCCATGTGAACCGGGGGTGTAGTGGGACTACAGTCGCAAGCGCTTCATCGTCCGCAATCGACCATGCACAGTTCAGCCCGCGCCGTCCGACTTCTCGCCATCGCCGCTGCGGCGGCTTCGTTGATCGCCTGCGGCGGGGGTGGAGGCGGCAGCGGCGCCGCGCTGCCCTCCGTCGACACCAGCAGCGTCGCCGCCGCCGACCCGGGCAGCGTGCTCGCCGAGGGCTGGCAGCGCCGCGGCATCGCCCAGATCTTCGTGCGCAGCTACCAGGACAGCGACGGCGACGGCAAGGGCGACCTGCAGGGCCTGATCTCGCGCCTGGACTACCTGAAGGCGCTGGGCGTCGGCGGCATCTGGCTGATGCCGATCACCGCCAGCCAGGACCAGGACCACGGCTACGCGGTGAAGGACTACCGCGCCGTCGAGAGCGACTACGGCAGCCTCGCCGACCTGGACGCGCTGGTTGCGGCGGCGCACGCACGCGGGCTGGGTGTCATCGTCGACTACGTGATGAACCACAGCGCCGCCGAGCACCCGGCCTTCCTGAACTCCCGCGCGGGTGCGTCCAACAACTTCCGCAGCTGGTACGTCTGGCAAAGCTCGCAACCCAGCGGTTGGAGCATCTACGGCAGCGACCCGTGGCGCGCCTACCGCAGCGACTGGTACTACGCGCCGTTCTGGGACCAGATGCCCGACTTCAACCTGACGAACGCCGCCGTCGTCGCCTGGCACCACGACAACCTGCGCTTCTGGCTGAACCGCGGCGTCGACGGCTTCCGTTTCGACGCCGTGGGCAACCTGGTCGAAAACGGCGCCTCGGCCTGGGAGAACCAGCCGCAGAACCATGTGCTGATGGCCGCGGTGCGCAGCCTCGTCGGCGGCTACGCCAAGCGCTACATGGTCTGCGAAGGCCCGAGCGACCCGGCCGGCTACGCCGCCAGCTGCGGCAGCGCCTTCGCCTTCGGCCACCAGAGCGATCTGATCGCCGCGGCGCAAGGCGACACGGCGGCGATCGCCGCCGTCGCCGCCTACCCGAGCACGGCGCCGGCCGGCGCGGCGAACTTCCTGTCCAACCACGACAGCTTCGCCGGCGAGCGGCCATACGACCAGCTCGCAGGCAACCTCGCCCAGTACAAGCTCGCCGCCGCGACCTACCTGCTGCAGCCCGGCATCCCGTTCGTCTACTACGGCGAGGAGATCGGCATGGCCGGGGCTTCGTCGCTGAGCGGCGACCCCAAGCTGCGCACGCCGATGAGCTGGACGGCCGCCGGCGGCTTCACGAGCGGCACGCCCTACCGCGCGAAGGCGGCCAACGTCGCGAGCTACAACGTCGCCGCCGAAGAGGCCGACGCCGACTCGCTGCTGGGTTTCTACAAGACGATGCTGGCGCTGCGTAGCGCGCGGCCGTCGATCTCGGCCGGCGACTACCTGCAGCCGGCGGCCAGCGGCACGCTGCTGAGCTTCCAGCGCACGCAGGGCAGCGAGCGCACGCTGGTGGTGCTGAACTACGGCAGCACCAGCGCGACCGCCACCGTCACCGGCTTGCCGGCGAGTGCGACGCTCGCCAGCCTGTACCCGAGCGGCAGCAGCGGCACGACGGCCAGCGCCGCCGGCCAGGCCTCGATCACGATGGCCGCACGCTCGGTGCGCGTCTTCGACCTGCGCTGAGCGGCAGCGATGGCGGCCGGCTCGCGCCGGCCGCGCCGGTCAGAGCTGCTGCAGCACCTCGTAGCGCTTCTGCCGGTATTCCTCGTCGGTGATCAGGCCGCTGTCGTGCAGGCGCTTCAGGGTGCGCAGGCGTTGCTCCTGCTCCTCGAAGAAGCCGGCATCTCGCGGGCGCTGCGGCGCCGGCGCCACCGCGGCCGGCGCCACCGGGGCCGCGGTGGCAGCCGGTGCTGCGGGCGCGCCGGCCTTGCCCGGTGCCGCCGGCACCGCAGCCGGCACGGCCGGAGCCGCCACCGCTGGCGGCGCGACCAGCACCGAGACCCAGTCGGAGCGCACGTTGCGGCCGTTCGGCGCGGCGATGCGAACGCCGGCGTCCACCGGCGCCGCACGGTGGCCGGGTTCGAACGCGATGCGGACGCCGGTGGCGCGGAACTGGCCTTCGAACTGGGCCCAGACCATGCCGGCGATCAGTTGCAGACCGTCGGCGCTGCGGAACACACGCCCGGTGGTCACGGTGCGCGGCACCAGCGGCCCGAAACCGCCGTGACGGCCGGTGACCGCGAACGCGACGTCCTGGCCAGGTTCGGCCTGCGCCAGCGCCTTCACCAGCGCCGGCACCAGCGTCTTCAGCTCGTCTTCGCTGAACAGTTCGTCGTCCTTGGCGGCGTTGCGCAGCGGCGACAGCGCCGCGCGCAGCTGCTCGCTCGAGACCACCGCCGGGTGCAGCGACGGTGCTGCACCGGGCTCGGCGCGCTCGATGCGCACGAAGTCGTGCGCGTCGGCGTAGACGGTCGAAACGACGCGGCCCGCGCTGCTGTCGGGCAGGAAACGTTCGGCGCGCCCGGTGGGCGATTGCGCGAACGCGATCGAGGCAGCGCAGGCCAGCACGGCCGCGCAGGACACCGGACGCCAGGCGCCGGACGGAAAGGCACGCATCGAAACCCTCCTCATGGCAGGACATGGCGGGCCGTTGCGCCGCAGCCGGCGGTCGCCAACAGGCCACCGTAGCTGCGGGCTCGGCCCAGCCGCCGTAACAATCCTACATCAGCAACAGCGACTGAACGCTAAGTGCTTGATTCACAACGATTGACATAGCCAACCAATAGAGTAAACCCGGTTTCATCGAGGTACGTCGATGTATATTCTCTACATCGGCATGCGCCTGGAGCGCAAGGGTCGTGGTGGTCGAGCCCGATCCGGGGCGCGATGGCGGAGGTGCGAACGGTGGCAGACGTCCGGTTGACGAACGTGAACAAGGCTTTCGGCGAAACGAAAGTGCTTCACGACATCAATCTGGAGATCCACGACGGCGAGTTCATGGTCTTCGTCGGCCCTTCGGGCTGCGGCAAGTCCACTCTGCTGCGTGTGATCGCCGGTCTCGAGGACATCACCTCGGGGCAGTTGCAGATCGGCGGGCGGGTCGTCAACGACGTGCCGCCGGCCGAACGCGGCATCGCGATGGTCTTCCAGTCCTACGCGCTGTACCCGCACATGACGCTGTACGACAACATGGCCTTCGGCTTGAAGTTGGCGAAGGTGCCGCAGGCCGAGATCGACCAGGCCGTGCACGGCGCGGCCAGGATCCTCAACATCGACCACCTGCTCGACCGCAAGCCCAAGGCGCTGTCGGGCGGGCAGCGCCAGCGCGTGGCGATCGGCCGCGCGATCGTGCGCAAGCCCGAGGTCTTCCTGTTCGACGAGCCGCTGTCCAACCTCGACGCCGCGCTGCGTGTGCGCATGCGCTACGAGTTCGCCAAGCTGCACGAGAGCCTGAAGACGACGATGGTCTACGTCACGCACGACCAGGTCGAGGCGATGACGCTGGCCAACCGCATCGTCGTGCTGTCCACCGGCAAGGTCGAGCAGGTCGGCGCGCCGCTCGAGCTCTACGAATATCCGGTGAACCTCTTCGTCGCCGGCTTCATCGGCTCGCCGAAGATGAACTTCATCGCCGGCGAGATCGTCGCGGCCGACGCCAGCGGCGCCAGCCTGCGCCTGGCCTCGGGCAGCGTGCTGCGCGCCGAGGTCGACGCCGCGGCCGCCAAACCCGGCGACAAGGTGACGCTGGGCATACGCCCCGAACACTTCGAGGTCGGACAGCGCGACAACGCGATCGAGGCCGAACTGACCTTCGTCGAGTCGCTGGGCAGCCAGACCCATGGGTACGTCAGCTGCCCCGGCGTCGAAGAGGCGCTGACCTGCGAGCTCGGCGGCGGCTCGACGGCGCTGGCCGGCGACCGCCTCAGCCTGGGCATCCCGCCCGCCCAGTGCCATCTCTTCGACGCCGAAGGCCGGGCCTTCCAGCGCCACTACCGATTGCCGCAGCGCGAAGCCGCCTGACGAGCGGACACCACGCGCGCTTTCGTTCCATACCGTCAAGACAACGACTGAGGAGAGCCCATGACGACACGTTCCATCAAGCCGATCGCCACTGCCGCCGCGATCGTCGCGTCCTTCGCCTTCGCCGGCGCAGCCAGCGCCCAGGAGGCCGGCAAGCTGCTGGTCTGGATCAACGGCGACAAGGGCTACAACGGGCTGCAGAAGGTCGGCGACGCCTTCGCCAAGTCCTCGGGCGTTCCGGTCACCGTCGAACACCCGGAAGATGCTCCGGGCAAGTTCCAGCAGGCGGCAGCCGCCGGCAAGGGCCCCGACGTCTTCTGCTGGCCGCACGACCGCATGGGCGAGTGGGCCAAGTCGGGTCTGATCGTGCCGATCAACCCGTCGAAGAAAGTGCGCGACGACATCGAGGACACCGCCTGGAAGGCCTTCGGCTACCAAGGCAAGACCTGGGGCTACCCGATCTCGGTCGAGGCCATCGGCCTGGTCTACAACAAGGCGCTGGTGAAGACGGCGCCCAAGAGCTTCGACGAGGTCATCAAGCTCGACAAGGAACTCGCGGCCAAGGGCAAACACGCGATCCTCTGGGACTACAACAACACCTACTTCACCTGGCCGATCCTGGCCGCCGGCGGCGGCAGCGTCTTCGGCCGTGACGCCAAGGGCGAGTACGACCCGGCCAAGGTCGGCGTCAACTCCGCCGGCGCGGTCAAGGGTGCCGAACTGCTGGCCTCGATGATCAAGAACGGCAACATGCCCAAAGGCTCGGGCTACGCCGAGATGGAAGCCGCCTTCAACAAGGGCGACGTGGCGATGATGATCACCGGCCCGTGGGCCTGGGACAACCTGCGCAAGAGCAACATCGACTTCGGCGTCGCGCCGATCCCCGACGTCGCCGGCAAGCCCTCGCGGCCCTTCGTCGGCGTGCTCGGCTGCATGATCGCCGCGCCCAGCAAGAACAAGGACGTGGCCAAGGAGTTCATCGAGAACGGCCTGCTGAAGCTGGAGTCGCTGAAGACGATCAACGCCGACGTGCCGCTGGGCACGCCCGCGAACAAGGCCTTCTTCAAGGAGCTGTCGGGCAACCCGAACATCAAGGCGACGATGGAGAACGCACGTCGCGGCGAGCCGATGCCCAACATCCCCGAGATGGGCCGCTTCTGGTCGTCCATGGCCTCGGCGCTGGAGAACATCACCAACGGCCGCCAGGCCCCGAAGGAAGCGCTCGACGCGGCAGCCGCGCGCATGCTCGGCAAATAAGCCGGCACGCGACCAGCCCCGCACGGCCGCGAGGCCGTGCGGGCGATGCCTAGCGGGGGGCGGCACGCATGCCGCCCCGCACCGAGCGACGGCGCCCGCCACGAAGGCGCCACGGGACGACGATGGGACGAACCGACTGGGGCCGACTGCTGAAGTGGCCGTTCACGACGGTCACGGCACTGGCCTGCCTGTGGCTCGTCTTCCGCATCTACGCCAGCGGCCAGCCGCTGTGGGCGCTGCTCGCGCTCGGGCTGTTAGGGCTGGGCTTCTTCGTCTACCTGTCCAACGTCGCCTTCGCCTACCGCTACCTGTTCCCGGGGCTGGCGGGCATGCTGGTGTTCGTCGCCTTCCCGCTGCTGTACACGGTGCAGATCGGGTTCACGAACTACTCGTCGGCCAACCTGCTGACGCTGGAACGGGCGACCGCCTACCTGCTCGAGCAGTCGACCCCCGGCGACGGCGCCGGCTGGCACTTCACGCTGCACCCCGACGGCAGCCGCTGGCGGCTGCTGCTGGCGGCCGACGACGCACCTGACGACGAGACCCCCGAAGCGCTGGCCGCACGCAGCGTCGTGACGCCGCCGCTGGCGCTCGCCCCCGGCGAGGCCAGCGACGAGATCGCGCTCGTGCCGCTGGCCGCATCCGGCTTCACGCCGGGGGACCCGCTGCCGCTGGGAGAGGTGCTCAAGCGCCGCCAGGCGCTCGCGACGCTGAAGCTGGCGCTGCCCGACGGCAGCAAGCTGTCCTACGCCGGCGTGCGCGAGTTCGCGACGCTGACCCCGACCTTCACGCGCGAAGCCGACGGCGTGCTGCGCCAGACCGCCACCGGCACGCTGTTCCGCGCCAATGGCGACACCGGCTTCTACGAAAGCGAAGCCGGCGAGCGCCTGCAGCCGGGCTTCAAGGTCGGCATCGGCTTCGGCAACTACCTGCGCATGGTCGAGGACCCGGACTTCCGCGGCCCGTTCATGCGCATCTTCGTCTGGACCGTGGTCTTCGCCGGGCTGACGGTGCTGTTCACGCTGGCCGTCGGCACGACGCTGGCGGTGCTGCTGAACTGGGAGGCGCTGCGGTTCCGCACCGTCTACCGCACGCTGCTGTTCCTGCCCTACGCGGTGCCGGGCTTCATCTCGATCCTGGTGTTCAAGGGGCTGTTCAACCAGAACTTCGGCGAAATCAACCTGATCCTGAACGCGCTGTTCGGCATCAAGCCGTCCTGGTTCGCCGACCCGTTCCTGGCCAAGGTGATGATCCTGCTGGTCAACACCTGGCTCGGCTACCCGTACATCATGGTGCTCTGCACCGGGCTCATCAAGGCGATCCCGGCCGACCTGTACGAGGCCTCGGCGATCTCCGGCGCCAAGCCGCTGACCAACTTCTGGAAGATCACGGCGCCCTTGATCGTCAAGCCGCTGACGCCGCTCTTGATCGCGTCCTTCGCGTTCAACTTCAACAACTTCGTGCTGATCGCGCTGCTCACCAACGGGCGGCCCGACTTCCTCAACACCAAGGTGCCGGCGGGCACGACCGACATCCTGGTGTCCTATACCTACCGCATCGCGTTCCAGGATTCGGGGCAGAACTTCGGGCTCGCCGCGGCGATCTCGACGATCATCTTCTTCCTGGTGGCGATGCTGTCGATGGCCAACCTGAAGCTGGCCAAGGTCAACGACGAGCGCAAGTAAACCATGGCCATCGTCACCGGCAAGTCGCAGCGCTGGCGCGTGCTCGCCGCGCATCTGTTCCTGATCGCGCTGATCGCGCTCACGGTGTTCCCGCTGCTGGCGATCATCTCGATCTCGCTGCGCCCGGGCAACTTCGCCACCGGCTCGCTGATCCCCGAGCAGATCAGCTTCGAGCACTGGAAGCTCGCGCTCGGCATCCCTTACGAAGCCGCCGACGGCAGCCTGGTGCAGCCGCCCTTCCCGGTGCTGCGCTGGTTGTGGAACTCGGTGAAGATCGCCAGCATCTCGGCCTTCCTGATCGTCGCGATCTCGACCACCGCCGCCTACGCGTTCGCGCGGCTGAAGTTCCGCTTCAAGACGCAGATCCTGAACTCGATGCTGCTGCTGCAGATGTTCCCGGCGGTGCTGGCGCTGGTGGCCATCTACGCGATCTTCGAGACCATCGGCAACTACGTGCCCTGGCTGGGCATCGAGACCCATGCCGGGCTGATCGTCGCGTATCTCGGCGGCGTCGCGATGCACATCTGGACCATACGCGGCTATTTCGACACCATTCCGGTCGAGATCGAGGAATGCGCCAAGGTCGACGGCGCGACCCACTGGCAGGCCTTCCGCTACGTGCTGCTGCCGATGGCGGTGCCGATCCTGATGGTGGTCTTCGTGCTCGCCTTCATCGGCGCGGTGATCGAGTACCCGGTGGCGTCGATCCTGCTGCGCCAGGAGCACAACCTGACGCTGGCCGTCGGCTCCAAGTACTTCCTCTACGAGCAGCGCTACCTCTGGGGCGACTTCGCCGCCGCGGCGGTGCTGTCGGGCCTGCCGATCACGCTCGTCTTCCTCTTCGCGCAGAAATGGATCGTCTCCGGCCTCACGGCAGGCGGCGTGAAGGGCTGACGCACCTCGCCGGAGTTCGCGCCACATGATGTTCCGCCGCACCGTCGCCGCGCTCGCGGCCGCACTCGCCGTCGCCGGCGCCTGGGCCGCCGACGAGCCCGTCGCGCGCCCCGGCAGCTTCGCCGACAACCCGATCGTCTACTTCGTCGTCACCGACCGCTTCGCCAACGGCAACCCGGCCAACGACGGCAGTTACGGCCGCACCCGCGAGCCGCGGCCGCAGGACGACATCGGGACCTTCCACGGCGGCGACCTCGCCGGGCTGACGCAGAAGCTGCGCGAAGGCTGGTTCCGCGAACTCGGCGTCAACGCGATCTGGATCACCGCGCCCTACGAGCAGATGCACGGCTGGGTGGTCGGCGGCAGCAAGGAGTTCAAGCACTACGGCTACCACGGCTACTTCGCGCTCGACTACACCCGGCTCGACGCGAACATGGGCACCCCGGCCGAACTGCGCGAGTTCGTCGCCACGGCGCACGCGCAAGGCATACGCGTCGTCTTCGACGTCGTCATGAACCACCCGGGTTACGGCGACATCCAGAGCCTGTCGGAGTACGTCACCGAGCCCGAGACCGACAAGAAGCGCGGCATGCTGTGGAAGGGCTACGAAGCCGCGACGCTGCGCGACTACCACTCGTGGATCGACTACAACGACCCGGCCTGGCTGCAGTGGTGGGGCCCCGACTGGATCCGCTCAGGCCTGCGCGGCTACACCGAAGGCGGCAGCGACGACCTGACCAAGCAGCTCGCCTACCTGCCCGACTTCAAGACCGAGTCGCCCAAGGCCGTGGGCCTGCCGCCCTTCCTGAAGAAGAAGGCCGACACCGAGGCCGTCGAGCTGCCGGACACGACGGTGCGCGGCTACCTGGTGAACTGGCTCTCGCGCTGGGTGCGCGAATACGGCGTCGACGGCTTCCGCGCCGACACCGTCAAACACGTCGAGTACGCCTCGTGGACGGCGCTGAAGGAGGCGTCGGCGAAGGCGCTGGCCGACTGGAAGGCCGCCAACCCCAAGGCTGCGGTCGACGCCGCGCCGTTCTGGATGACCGGCGAGGACTGGGGCCACGACATCACGCGCACGCGGCACTACGACATCGGCTTCGACAACATGATCAATTTCGACTTCCAGCGCCGCGCCGACGCCCGGGGAGCCGAACTCGACAAGCTCTACGCCGAGTACGCGCGCGCGCTGGCGGCGCCGGCGACGCACAACGTGCTGTCCTACATCTCGTCGCACGACACCAAGCTTTTCGACCGCAAGACGCTCTACGACGGCGCGACCGCGCTGATGCTCGCACCCGGCGGCGTGCAGATCTACTACGGCGACGAGACCGCGCGCCCCGACGGCCCCGCCGCCAACGGCGACCCGCAGCAGTCCACGCGCTCCGACATGAACTGGGCCGGCATCGACGCCGCGCTGCTGTCGCACTGGCGCAAGCTGGGCCAGTTCCGCGCCCGCCACGTCGCCGTCGCCAAGGGCCGCCACTGGCAGATCGCGGCCCAACCCTATACCTTCGCCCGCGTGCACGCCGAGGACCGCATCGTCGCGGCGGTCGGCGCCGCCGGCCGCGTCACGCTGGCCGTCGGCGACGTGTTCCCCGACGGGACGCGCGTGCGCGACGCCTACGGCGGCACGAGTGCGACGGTGGCCGCCGGCAAAGTGACGCTCGACGCCGACGCGCGCGGGCTCGTCCTGCTGGAAGCCCTGCCATGACCCCGAGGCCGCGGGTGGCGGCCGTATCGACATGCCCACGAAGGAGAAGACGATGAAACGACTCGCCTGGATCGCCGCGCTCGGCACGGCCGCCCTGTTCTCGGCCGGCCCGGCCAGCGCGCAGGATGCCGTCAAGGCCGCCGAGGTGCCGGCCGACATGATCTCGCTGCACTACTACCGCCCGGACGGCAGTTACGCCGGCTGGGGCGTGCATTTCTGGGAATCGTTCGAGAAGGTGCAGGACGGCAAGGTCGTCGGCCCGCGCGACAAGGCCGACATGCCGATCATGGCCATCAGCTGGGGCAGCCCGATGAAGCCCACCGGCCAGGACGGCTTCGGCATGTACTGGCAGGTCAAGGCCAACGAGTTCCGCAACGGCAAGATCAACTACATCATCCACAAGGGCGACACCAAGGACTGCACCAAGGACTCGACCTGGATGCTGGCGCAGGGCCGGCAGGTTTTCATCAACCAGGGCGACTGCACCGCGTACTTCACGCTCGAGGACGCGCTGAAGGCACGCAAGTAAGGGCGGCACTGCCTGGCGGAACGCCAGGCGGACGACGAAAAAAGGCGCTCCGAGGAGCGCCTTTGTCGTCACTGGACGGGAAACGCGAAGGGCGCCGGCTGCCCGGCACCCCTCAGTCCATTACCACCAGGCTTCGACCTGGAAGCCGTAGGTCGTGCCACTGGTGTCGGCGCCGAAGCGGCCGGTTGCACCGCCGGCGACACCACCCCATTGGTCACGCGCCGCGTCGTTCCACTTCGCGTGCGTCACGAACAGGCGCAGTTCCGGGCGCGCGAAGAAGCCGCGGCCGGCCACCAGCGTCGGGGCGATCGTCAGCTTGGTCAGGTGCATCGTGTCGCCGTTTTCGGGCTTCACGCGGTCATAACCCAGTTCGGCCTGAAGCTTGAAGTAGTCGTTCAGGTGCCAGGCGGGCCGCACACCCAGCGAAGTCCACTTGTAGTTGTCCTTCTGGTCCTGGTAGACGAAGGTGTACATGCCGCTGAAGGCCGGCGCGAACTCGACGATGCCGAAGTCGACGATGCGCCAGGTCTTGTGGTCGCTGTCGGCGGTGTAGTCGGGGTAGCCGAGCGACATGTTGCTGGCCGAGCCTTTGCCGTACTGGACGGCCACCTTGTTGAAGCCGCCCAGCATCGGGATCATGTGCTCGACCTGGACGAAGCCGCCGTTCTCGGCCGTCGCGCCGTTGGTCGAGTCGGCACGGTTGATCTCGACCGAGAAGTCGAGGCTGCCGGCACGGCCGAGGCTCAGGCCTTCGTAACGGAAGTCGTGGCGCGTCATGCCACGGTCGCCGTCGGTGTTGCGCAGCAGCGCGTACGAGAAGTTGCCCGGGCCGACCTTGATGTCCTCGATACCGGCGCCGTAGCCCGAGGTGTCGTGGTAGTAGAAGTCGGTGATGTGGACGTCTTCACGCTTGTAGTAGCGCTTGCCGGCCCAGACGCTGGCACCGTGCAGCATCGGCAGGCCCTTCACGCCGATCCAGTTCTGGCGCAGAGCCCAGTCGCGCGAATCGTCGTCGGTCGTCAGGCTTTCATAGTCCTGCTGCGACGAGTAGGTGCCCTTGTAGGCGAACATCAGGTGGTAGTCGAACTTGACGCCGTCCTTGCCGTCGTACAGGTTCTGGTCGAGCTGGGCTTCGCCGTAGGTTTCGCACTCGTTGCCCAGGCGGTACTTGGTGTAGGCGCCCGGAAGCGAGAAGCAGGTCTGTTCACCGCCGCCGCTGGTAACCCCGGAGCCCGAGCGCAGGTACCCGTGGAACTCCAGCGCGCTGGCGCCAGTGCTGAACAGTGCCGCGGCGGCAGCGGCGGCCAATGGAAGCAGTCGGGTGTGAAGGCGGGACATCGTTAACTCCTCATTCGTGGTCTGGTGAAAAGGACGGGGAGACTTCGGCGGGCGCCCATCGAACAAGCCCCGCCCGGGCCCGCGACCGTCGTCCGGCGGTCGCGGCAATCGCCGTCGCGCGGGGGATCTCGGTCCCTCCGGCCCGACGGGCGCATGGCTGGCAGCACGCGTTCATGCGGCGCTGCCCTGGTTGGTGGTGATGCCGGTCTCGCGCAGCCGCGTCTCGATCGCGGCCGCGGCACCGTGCAGCGCGGCGTACGGCTCGACGATTAGCGCCGTCGGCACCGCCTCGAGGTAGGCGCGAAAACGGCCTTTGGCCTCGAAACGCGCGCGGAAATCCGAGGCGAAGAAGAAGTCGGCGAAACGCGGCACGATGCCGCCGCCGATATAGAGCCCGCCGCGGGCGCCGAAGGTCAGCACGACGTTGCCGGCGAAGCCGCCCAGCATCGCGCAGAAGGTGGCCAGCGTCGCCGCGCACAGCGCGTCGCTGCCGTCGGCACCGCGGCTGCCGATGTCCTCGGCCGCCAGCGCTTCGGCGGCCTCGCCGCGCACCTGCGCCAGCGCCCGGTACAGCAGCGGCAGGCCGATGCCCGACAGCAGCCGTTCGGCCGACACGTGTTCGTGCTCGGCGCGCACCACGCGCAGGATCTCGGCCTCGAAGTCGTCGGCCGCCGCCAGCGTCGCGTGCCCGCCCTCGCCGGCGATCGCGTGCCAGCCGCGGCCGGTGTCGAGCAGGCCGCCGACACCCAGACCGGTGCCGGGCCCGATGACGGCCAGCGTGCCCTGGCCCGACGGCAGCGGCCCGTGGGCGCGCAGCTGATGCGGCCCCAGCCCCGGCAGCGACAGCGCCAGGGCCTCGAAGTCGTTGAGCATCAGCAGCCCGTCCAGGCCGAGCGCGGCCTCGCTCTCGGCACGCGAGAACGACCAGGCGCTGTTGGTCAGATCGATGCGGTCGCTGCCCACCGGCGTCGCGACCGCAAACGCCGCCCAACGCGGCGTCGCCCAGGCGGCGCCGGCAGCGGCCTGCTGGCCGGCCAGATACGAAGCGGCGGCCTCCACCGGGCCGGGGTAGTCGGCGCAGCGCACCCGCTGGATGTCGCGCGGCACGCCGGACGCGCCGTCGATCAGCGCGAAGCGTGCATTGGTACCGCCGATATCGGCCACCAGCCAGGGTCGGCTCAAGTCGCTCCCGCCCCCGGTCACGACAATCCCTTCCCCGCGGAACACGAAGGGCACGACGAGGACCGGCCGACGCGCGTCGCGACGATCGGATACTGGTTCACGTGGCCCTCCTCGGTTCTCGGGTCCGCTTGCCGCCGGTTCTGTGTCCGCCGGCAAGCCCTCTTGCAAAGCGGAGAAAAGGTAGCAAAACTACAAACACACGACAAGCCAATGTTGCAGGACGGCAACTGAGGACTTCCCCCTGACCTTGAGCGAGCGCAGCGTGCATGCAGCTTGCATTCGCAGGGCCCGGATGTCCCGACGCCGCAACATGGTGCATGGGACTGACACGACGGAACCCACCGGAACGGTAGTCCGGCTACATCGTCACGAGGCCCCCACCGTCGGGAGGGCCGAATTCGCGCAACAGTCATGACGCCTTTCGACAACCCCCGCCTGATCGCCGACATCGGCGGCAGCTATGCCCGCTTCGCCGTCGAAGCCGCACCCGCGGTCTTCGGCCACGTCGCCTCGATTCCCTGCTCCGCCCACCCGGACTTCCACAGCGCGGTCAGCGCCTATCTGGGCTCGCTGCCGGCCGCGCTGTCGGCCGCGATCCAGCACGCCGCAGTGGCCATTGCCAACCCGGTCGAAGGCGACCTGGTGCGCATGACGAACTACCACTGGCAGTTCTCGATCGAGCAGATGCGCGAGCGCCTGGGCCTGCAGACGCTGGTGGTGATCAACGACTTCACCGCGCTGGCGATGGCGCTGCCGCGGCTGACGAGCGCCCAGCGCCGCCAGGTCGGTGGCGGCAGCGCGCGTGAGCACAGCGTCATCGGCGTCATCGGCGCCGGCACCGGCCTGGGCGTCTCGGGGCTGATCCCGACCGGCGATGGTTATGTCGCGCTCGGCACCGAAGGCGGCCACGCCAGCTTCGCGCCGCGCGACGAACGCGAGATCGCGATCCTGCGTTACGCCGCGCGCCAGCACGAGCACGTGTCCTTCGAGCGCCTGCTGTCGGGCCCGGGGCTGGAGCTGATCCACCGTGCCGTCTCCGAAGGCCGCGGCGGCGAGAACCTGCCCGCCACCGAGATCACGCGCCGCGCGCTCGAAGGCGGCGACGCGCTGTGCGTGCAGGCGCTGGACGCGTTCTGCGCCATCCTCGGCACCGCCGCCGGCAACCTGGCGGTGACGCTGGGCGCCTTCGGCGGCATCTACATCGGCGGCGCCATCGTGCCGCGGCTGGGCGACTACTTCGACCGCTCGGCCTTCCGTAGCCGCTTCGAGGACAAGGGCCGCTTCAGCGGCTACGTGACGACGATCCCGACCTTCGTCGTCACCGCCGACAACGCCACCTTCGCCGGCGCCTCGGCCATCCTCGCCGAGCAGTTGCGCCGGCTGGACGCGCACCAGGACTCGGCCATCCTCGGGCTGATCCGGCGCGTGCGCAACAAGCTCTCGCCGGCCGAACGGCGCGTCGCCGAGCACGTGCTCGCGCACCCGCGGCCGACGCTGTCGGACCCGATCGCCGAGATCGCACGCGCCGCCTCGGTGAGCCAGCCGACGGTGATCCGCTTCTGCCGCTCGCTCGGCTGCGAGGGCCTGTCCGACTTCAAGCTGCGCCTGGCCTCCAGCCTGACCGGCACGGTGCCGGTCTCGCACGTCCAGGTCACCGGCGAGGACACGATGCTCGAGCTCGGCGTCAAGGTGCTGGGCAACACGGCGTCGGCGATCCTGCAGGTGCGCGAGCAGCTGAACCGCGACGCGATCGACCGCGCGATCGACCTGCTGACCGCGGCCGAACGTGTCGAGTTCTTCGCCGTCGGCCACTACGGCGTCGTCGCCGACGACGCGCAGCTGAAGTTCCTGCGTTTCGGCGTGCCGTCGATGTCGGTCACCGAACACCGGCTGCAGGTGCTGACCGCCAACGTGATGCGCCCCAGCGACGTCGCCGTGATCATCAGCAGCAGTGGCCAGGTGGAAGACCTGCTGGCCGTCGCCGACAAGGCGCACGAACGCGGCACGCCGGTGCTGGCGATCACCGCCAGCCAGTCGCCGCTGGCCAAGAAGGCCGACGTCGCGATCATCGTCGACCACCTCGAGGACCCGTCGACGCACGTGCCGATGATCAGCCGCATCCTGCACCTGCTCGTGATCGACATCCTCGCCGTCGGCGTCGCGATGCGCCGCGGCGCCGAACGCGTGGCCGAACTGCCGCACGATGAGATCGTCGGCTTCGACGAGGCGCCGCTGGAAACGCCGCCGCCGGGGGCCCGGCGCGCCGGCCCCGGCATCAGCACCGCCGGCCCGCTGGCCCACCTGACCGCGCATAGCCGATAAAATCGCGAACTTCAGCCCCGAGGAGCGTTGCGATGGCCGGGCGGCCACCAGGCTCGGGGCGTGCGCGGCGCCAGCCGTGCCCGGCAACGGCGCTCGTCCCATTCCCCTGGAGTGAAGTGATGACCGCAGCCCTGCCCCCGATGCGCCTGTCGGGTCTGGAACCCGTTTCGCTCGGCGACGGCGCACTGTTCGCCAACATCGGCGAACGCACCAACGTCACCGGCTCGCGCGCCTTCGCCCGCATGATCCTCGAAGGCCGCTTCGAGGACGCGCTGTCGGTCGCGCGCCAGCAGGTCGAGAACGGCGCCCAGATCATCGACGTCAACATGGACGAGGCGATGCTGGACTCGGCCGCGGCGATGGACCGCTTCCTGAAGCTGGTCGCCTCCGAGCCCGAGATCGCGCGCGTGCCGGTGATGGTCGACAGCTCGAAGTGGAGCGTCATCGAGACCGGCCTCAAGTGCCTGCAGGGCAAGGGCATCGTCAACTCGATCTCGCTGAAGGAAGGCGAGGCCGAGTTCCGGCGCCAGGCGCGGCTGGTGCGCCGCTACGGCGCCGCCGCCGTCGTCATGGCCTTCGACGAGCAGGGCCAGGCCGACACCTACCAGCGCAAGATCGACATCTGCGCGCGCGCCTACCGGCTGCTGGTCGACGAGATCGGCTTCCCGCCCGAGGACATCGTCTTCGACCCCAACGTCTTCGCGATCGCCACCGGCATCGAGGAGCACGCCAACTACGCCGTCGACTTCATCGAGGCGACACGCTGGATCAAGCAGAACCTGCCCGGCGCCAAGGTCTCGGGCGGCATCAGCAACGTCTCGTTCAGCTTCCGCGGCAACGACCCGGTGCGCGAGGCGATCCACACCGTCTTCCTCTATCACGCGATCAAGGCCGGCCTGGACATGGGCATCGTCAACGCCGGCATGGTCGGCGTCTACGACGACCTGGACGCCGAGCTGCGCGAACGGGTCGAGGACGTGGTGCTGAACCGCCGCGACGACGCCGCCGAGCGCCTGATCGAGATCGCCGAACGCGCCAAGGGCGCGGCGCGCGACGACAGCGCGCGCCTGGCCTGGCGCGCCGGCACGGTCGAGCAGCGCCTGTCGCACGCGCTGGTGCACGGCATCACCGAGTTCATTGCCGCCGACACCGAAGAAGCCTGGCAGACGGTGCGCGCCGGCGGCGGCCGGCCGCTGCACGTCATCGAAGGCCCGCTGATGGCGGGCATGAACACCGTCGGCGACCTCTTCGGCCAGGGCAAGATGTTCCTGCCGCAGGTGGTCAAGAGCGCACGCGTGATGAAGCAGGCGGTGGCCCAGCTGCTGCCCTATATCGAGGCCGAGAAGCAGGCGCTGCAGGACGCCGGCGGCGACGTCAAACCCAAGGGCAAGGTCATCATCGCCACCGTCAAGGGCGACGTGCACGACATCGGCAAGAACATCGTCACCGTCGTCCTGCAGTGCAACAACTTCGAGGTCGTCAACATGGGCGTGATGGTCCCGTGCCAGGACATCCTCGAGAAGGCGCGCATCGAAGGTGCCGACATCGTCGGCCTGTCCGGGCTGATCACGCCCAGCCTCGAGGAAATGCAGCACGTCGCCGCCGAGATGCAGCGCGACCCCTGGTTCCGCGAACGCGGCACGCCGCTCTTGATCGGCGGCGCCACCTGTAGCCGGGTGCACACCGCGGTGAAGATCGCGCCGCACTACGAAGGGCCGGTGATCTACGTGCCCGACGCCTCGCGCAGTGTCGGCGTCTGCTCCGAACTGCTGTCCGAGGAGCGCCAGGGCGCCTACCTCGCCGAGCTGCGCGCCGACTACGAACGGGTGCGCCAGCTGCACGCCGGCAAGAAGAAGGCGCCGCTGGTGACGCTGCAGGCGGCACGCGCCAACCGCACGGCGCTCGACTGGGCGGCCTACGAGCCGCCGGCGCCGCGTGCGCCGGGGCGGCGCCTGTTCCGCCACTACGACCTGGCCGAGCTGGCGCGCTGCATCGACTGGGGCCCGTTCTTCCAGACCTGGGACCTGGCCGGGCCCTACCCGGCGATCCTGGACGACGAGATCGTCGGCGACGCCGCGCGCCGCGTGCTCGCCGACGGCCGCCAGATGCTCGAGCGCCTGATCGACGGCCGCTGGCTGCAGGCCAGCGGCGTCGTCGCGCTGCTGCCGGCCAACACCGTCGACGAGGACACGGTCGAGATCTACACCGACGACAGCCGCAGCACGGTGGCGATGCGCTGGACGCCGCTGCGCCAGCAGGGCGAACGCCCGGTCATAGACGGCGTGCCGCGGCCCAACCGCAGCCTGGCCGACTTCGTCGCGCCGCGAGGGGTCAAACCCGACTGGATCGGGATGTTCGCGGTCACCGCCGGCATCGGCTGCGATGAACGCGCGCAGCGTTTCGACGCCGCGGGCGACGACTACTCGTCGATCATGGTCAAGGCGCTGGCCGACCGCCTGGCCGAGGCTTTTGCCGAACGCCTGCACCAGCGCGTGCGCACCGAGCTCTGGGGTTATGCCGGCGACGAGGCGCTGGCGCCCGAGGAACTGATCGCCGAACGCTACCGCGGCATCCGCCCGGCACCCGGTTACCCGGCCTGCCCCGACCACGGCCCGAAACGCGCGATGTTCGAGCTGCTGAAGGCAAGCGAAGTCGGCATGGGCCTGACCGAGAACCTGGCGATGACGCCGGCCGCCAGCGTCAGCGGCTTCTACCTGGCGCACCCCGACGCGTGTTATTTCAACGTCGGGCCGATCGGCGCCGACCAGGTGGCCGACTTCGCCAGGCGCGAGGGCATCACGCTCGAAGACGCCGAACGCCGGCTGGCGCCGCAGCTGCGCTGAAGCGGCATCAGCCGCCGCGCAGCGCGTCCAGCCCGCGCTGCAACTGCAGCGCCTCGGCCATCGCGGCGACGCCGATCTGCGGCTCGCCGGCCAGGTCGGCGATCGTGCGCGCGACACGCAGCGTGCGGTGCAGGCGCCGGCCCGACCAGCCCAGCTTCTCGGCTGCGCCCTGCAGGAAACGCCGCGCCGCCGCGTCGGCCCCGCAGCAGGTGTCGGTGCGTGCCGCCGTGAGCAGGCCGTTGGCTTCGCCCTGGCGTTCGAGCTGCCGCATGCGCGCGGCCGCAACACGCGCGGCGACCGCGGCCGTGCTTTCGCCGTCGGGCGCGGCCATCAGCTCGGCCGGGCGCACCGCCGGCACCTCGATCTGCAGGTCGATGCGGTCCAGCAGTGGGCCGGACAGCTTGCCCTGGTAGCGCGCGACCGTGTCGGCGCCGCAGCGGCAGGCACGGCCGGTGGCGGCGAAAGCGCCCAGATAGCCGCAGGGGCAGGGGTTCATCGCCGCGATGAGCTGGAAGCGCGCCGGGAACTGCGCCTGGTGCGCGGCGCGCGAGATCGTGATGCGCCCGGTCTCCAGCGGCTCGCGCAGTGCCTCCAGCGCCGCGCGCGGGAATTCGGGGGTCTCGTCGAGGAAGAGCACGCCCCCGTGCGCGAGCGAGATCTCGCCCGGCCGCGGCGGCGAGCCGCCGCCGACCAGCGCGACCGCACTCGCGCTGTGGTGCGGCGCACGCGCGGGGCGGCGGCCGAAGACCGCGGCGTCCAGGCCTTGCGGCGTCAGCCCCTGCAGCGCGGCGCTGACCAGCGCCTCCTCGTCGTCCATCGACGGCAGCAGCGCCGGCAGGCGCGCCGCCAGCATCGACTTGCCGGTGCCGGGCGGGCCGATCAGCAGCAGCGAGTGCTGGCCCGCGGCGGCGATCTCGAGTGCCCGTTTGGCCGCCGCCTGGCCCTTCACCTCGCGCAGGTCGGGCGGCGGCTCGGCGTCGGCGGCCGGCGGCGGCCGCGCCGGCAGCAGCGGCTCGGCCTCGTCGCCGGGCAGCAGCGCACGCACCACGTCGAGCAGCGTCGCCGCGCCGCGCACGTCCAGCCCGGCAACACGCGCCGCGGCGCCGGCGCTGGCCGCCGGCAGCACCAGCGTGCGCGTCGCGTCGTCGCGCCGCATCGCCAGCGCGAGCGCGAGCGCACCGCGCACCGGGCGCAACTCGCCGGCCAGCGACAGTTCGCCGGCGAACTCGCAGGCGGCCAGCCGGGCGGCGTCGAGCACGCCGTCGGCGGCCAGGATGCCGAGCGCGATCGGCAGGTCGAAGCGGCCGGACTCCTTGGGCAGGTCGGCCGGCGCCAGGTTGACGGTGATGCGTTTGTTGTGCGGGAAGCTGAAGCCGCTGTGCTGCAGCGCCGCGCGCACACGTTCGCGCGACTCCTTGACCTCGGTGTCGGCGAGGCCGACGAGGGTGAAACTGGGCAGCCCGTTGGCCAGCTGCACCTCGACATGCACCGCCGGGGCATCCAGCCCGTCGAGCGCGCGGCTCATCACCACGGCCAGCGTCATCGTTTCACGCCTCCCCGGCGGCGATTGTCGGACGCGTCCTGACGGCGCATGGCCTCTCCGGCCTCGCACCAAGGAAGTGCACCAAAAGAGGGATGCACAGGCTGGTGCATGCAGAGCCAGCACACCGCGCCTCGTGCAGCGGCGGCTGTAACCGATTGTCGCCTCTGGCATGGAAGCTGCAGTAGGACCCATGGCGCTCGTCACCCTCTCGCAGCATCCAGCCCCTCATGAAGAGACTGATCCCGGCCGGCCCGTACACCGCAGCGAACAGCGCGGTGCTGGTCTCGGGCCGCGCGACTCCGGTGTCGATGCACTTCCCCGTCGCCACGGCCGGCTGCGTCCGGACGGCGCGCCCCGGCGCGGCGTCCGTCGGCAGGCTCACGCAACACTCCTAGAGGACCAGAGGACCGACCATGAAGATGGTGACTGCGATCGTCAAACCATTCAAGCTCGATGAAGTGCGCGAGGCCCTCAGCGGCATCGGCGTTCAGGGCATCACCGTGACCGAGGTGAAGGGCTTCGGCCGCCAGAAGGGCCACACCGAGCTCTACCGCGGCGCCGAGTACGTCGTCGACTTCCTGCCCAAGGTGAAGATCGAAGCCGCCGTCGACGACGCCATCGTCGACCGCGTCATCGAGGCGATCGAAGGCGCCGCGCGCACCGGCAAGATCGGCGACGGCAAGATTTTCGTCAGCACGCTCGAGCAGGTGGTTCGCATCCGGACCGGCGAGACCGGTACCGACGCCCTCTGAGGCACCACGAGACCAACCAGAGAAAACCACCCATCATGAAGAAACTGCTATCGATCCTGGCCCTGGGGCTCGCGCTCCTCGGGTCGGTGGACCTGGCCGTGGCGCAGGACGGCGCTTCGGCGGCCGCCGCCGCATCGGAGGCGGCCGTCTCCGCCGTTGCCGCGGCTCCGGCCGAAGCGGCCTCGGCCGCCGCCGAAGCCGCACCGGCCGCTGCCGCGCCGGTGCCGAACAAGGGCGACGTCAGCTGGATGCTCGTCTCGACGCTGCTGGTGATCATGATGTCGATCCCCGGCCTGGCCCTGTTCTACGGCGGCCTGGTGCGCAGCAAGAACATGTTGTCGGTGCTGATGCAGGTGTTCGTCACCTTCTCGATGATCACGGTGCTGTGGGTCGTCTACGGCTACAGCCTGGCCTTCACCGAGGGCAATGCCTTCGTCGGTGGCTTCGACCGGCTGTTCCTGAAGGGCGTGTTCGACCCGGCGACGGGCGCGTTCGCGATGGGCGCGACCTTCAGCAAGGGCGTCGTCATCCCCGAGATCGTCTTCGTCGCCTTCCAGGCCACCTTCGCGGCCATCACCTGCGGGCTGATCGTCGGCGCCTTCGCCGAACGCGTGAAGTTCTCCGCCGTGCTGCTGTTCATGGCACTGTGGTTCACGTTCAGCTACACGCCGATCGCGCACATGGTGTGGTACTGGATGGGCCCGGACGCCTACACCGGCCCTGAAGTCGTCGACGCGATGAACGCCAAGGCCGGCCTGCTGTGGCAATGGGGCGCGCTCGACTTCGCCGGCGGTACCGTGGTGCACATCAACGCCGCCGTGGCCGGCCTGGTCGGCGCCTACATGATCGGCAAGCGCATCGGCTACGGCAAGGAAGCCATGGCCCCGCACAACCTGACGATGACCATGGTCGGCGCCTCGCTGCTGTGGGTCGGCTGGTTCGGCTTCAACGCCGGCTCGGCGCTGGAAGCCGGCAACAGTGCCGCGCTCGCCTTCCTGAACACCTTCTCCGCCACCGCCGCCGCGGTGCTGGCCTGGTGCGTCGGTGAAGCGCTGATCAAGGGCAAGGCCTCGATGCTGGGCGCCGCCTCGGGCGCCGTCGCCGGCCTGGTGGCCATCACCCCGGCTGCCGGCAACGTCGGCATCGTCGGCGGCCTGGTCATCGGCTTCATCGCCGGCTTCGCCTGCCTGTGGGGTGTCACCGGCCTGAAGAAGCTGCTGGGCGCCGACGACTCGCTGGACGTGTTCGGCGTGCACGGCGTCGGCGGCATCATCGGTGCGCTGCTGACCGGTGTCTTCAACAATCAGGCGCTCGGCGGCCCGGGCCTGGTGACCGATTGGGTCACCGCCACGGTCGGCTCCAACGACATCCTGACCCAGCTGCTGATCCAGGCCAAGGCCGTCGGCGTGACCATCGTCTGGTCGGCCGTCGTCGCCGCGATCTCCTACAAGATCGTCGACCTGACGATCGGCCTGCGCGTGCCGGAAGAAGAGGAACGCGAAGGTCTGGACATCACCTCGCACGGCGAAACGGCGTACAACAAGTAAGCCGCTCGCCCCACCACAAAGGCCGCCTTCGGGCGGCCTTTTTCATGGTCGCGACACCGCCGCGGCGGCACCGTCGGCGCTTGTGCTTCGCCGCGTGGCCCCCACGTGCCAGAATTTCCCTCCTACCCGACCCCGCCCGGCCATGGTCCCCAACCTCGTCACCGCCCTGAACGGCCCGATCAACGAACTCGAGCAGCGTGTGCTCGAGTCGATGCCCGCGATCGAACGCTGGTTCCGCCTCGAATGGATGGAGCACACGCCGCCGTTCTATTCGTCGGTGGACCTGCGCAATGCCGGCTTCAAGCTCGCGCCGGTCGACACCAACCTGTTCCCCGGCAGCTTCAACCACCTGACGCCGCAGATGCTGCCGCTGGCGGTGCAGGCGGCGATGGCGGCGATCGAGAAGATTTGCCCCGAAGCCAAGAACCTGCTGCTGATCCCGGAGCGCCACACGCGCAACCCGGAGTACCTGGCCAACCTGCAGTGCCTGATCCAGATCTTCAACCAGGCCGGGCTCCATGTGCGTCTGGGCTCGCTGGACGAGGAGCAGAAGGCGCCGGTGCCGCTGGCGCTGCCCGACGGCGGCGAACTGCTGCTCGAGCCGCTGGTGCGCGCCCGCGGCCGCCTGGGCCTGAAGGACTTCGACCCCTGCACCATCCTGCTGAACAACGACCTGTCGGCGGGCACGCCGCCGGTGCTGCAGGACCTGCACCAGCAGTACCTGCTGCCGCCGCTGCACGCCGGCTGGGGCGTGCGCCGCAAGAGCCGCCACTTCCGCAGCTACGAGGAGGTGGCGAAGAAGTTCGCCAAGCTGCTGGGCATGGACCCGTGGCTGATCAACCCGATGTTCGGCCAGTGCGGCGAGGTCGACTTCAACGAGGCCACCGGTCTGGAGTGCGTGCAGTCGGCCGCCGACCAGCTGCTCGGCAAGGTGCGCCGCAAGTACAAGGAATACGGCATCGCCGAAAAGCCCTTCGTCGTCGTCAAGGCCGACAACGGCACCTACGGCATGGGCGTGATGACGGTGCGCGACGCCAAGGAGCTGGAGGAGCTGAGCCGGCGCACGCGCGAGCGCATGAGCGTCGTGAAGGACGGCCTGCAGATCACCGAGGTCATCATCCAGGAAGGCGTGCCGACGCATGAACGCGTCAACGACGCCGCCGCCGAGCCGGTGGTCTGCATGATCGACCGCTACGTCGTCGGCGGCTTCTACCGCGTGCACGGCGAACGCGGCATCGACGAGAACCTGAACTCGCCGGGTTCGGACGTCGTGCCGCTGGCCTTCGCCGAGACGCACCAACTGCCGCGCCCGGGCGCCAAGCCCGGCGCGAGCGCGCCGAACCGCTTCTACATGTACGGCGTCATCGGCCGTCTGGCGATGCTGGCAGCGGCCTACGAGCTCGAAGCCACCGACCCCGAAGCCGAGATCTACGAGTAACCGAGTGCCGGGCCGGCGTGCGCAAGCGCGTCGGCCCGGCTTTGGCTACGATCGCGCCGCCAGCCGCGGCCGAAAGAGTCCGCCGTCTCGTGACTCCGCACGCCCCACTTCCCCGCACCCCCGCCGCCGTCGCCGCGCTCACGCTCGGCGCGCTGGGCGTCGTCTATGGCGACATCGGCACCAGCCCGCTGTACGCGCTGAAGGAGGTGTTCCACGCCGGCCACGTGCCGGTGTCGCGCGCCAACATCCTGGGCGTGCTGTCGCTGATCTTCTGGACGATGACGATCATCGTCTCGCTGAAATACGTGCTGCTGATCCTGCGCGCCGACAACCGCGGCGAAGGCGGCCTGATCGCGATGCTGGCGCTGGCGACCTCGGCCGTGGCGGGCAAGCCGCGGCTGCGCCAGGGCCTGCTGGCGTTGGGCATGTTCGGCACCGCGATCTTCTACGGCGACGGCGTCATCACGCCGGCGGTCTCGGTGCTGTCGGCGGTCGAAGGCCTGAAGATCGCCGCGCCACAGCTCGACCATTGGGTGGTTCCGATCACGCTCGTCGTGCTCACCGGGCTGTTCGCGGTGCAGCGTTTCGGCACCGGCGGCATCGGCCGCGCCTTCGGCCCGGTGACGATGGTGTGGTTCGCGGTGCTGATCGCGCTCGGCGTGCCGCAGATCATCGAGCACCCCGGCGTGCTGGTGGCGATGCTGCCGACGCACGCGCTGCACTTCATCGTCTCGCAGCCGATGATCGCCTTCATCGCGCTCGGCTCGGTGGTGCTGGTCGTCACCGGCGGCGAGGCGCTCTACGCCGACCTCGGTCACTTCGGCCGGCTGCCGATCCGCATCGCCTGGTACAGCCTGGTGGCGCCGGCGCTGGTGATCAACTATTTCGGCCAGGGCGCGCTGCTGCTCGAGGACCCGGACGCGGTCGAGAACCCCTTTTTCCTGCTGGCGCCGGGCTGGGCGCAACTGCCGCTGGTGTTCCTGGCGACGGCGGCCACCGTGATCGCGTCGCAGGCGCTGATCACCGCGTCGTTCTCGGTCACGAAGCAGGCGATCCAGCTCGGCCTGCTGCCGCGGCTGCGCGTGCTGCACACCTCGGTGCGCGACACCGGCCAGATCTACGTGCCCTTCGTGAACTGGGGGCTGTACCTGTTCATCGTGCTGGCGGTGGTGCTGTTCGGCAGTTCGTCCAAGCTGGCCTCGGCCTACGGCATCACGGTGACGCTGGACATGACGATCACGACGATCATGACCTTCTTCGTGATCCGCTACGGCTGGAAGTACCCGCTCGCGCTGTGCCTGCTGGCCACCGGCATCTTCCTCGCGATCGACATCAGCTTCTTCGCATCGAACGCGCTGAAGCTGCTCAACGGCGGCTGGTTCCCGCTGGTCATCGGCGTCGGCATGTTCACGCTGATGCGCACCTGGGTCGACGGCCGGCGCCTGGTCGGCGAACGGCTGCGCGACGAGGCCATCGACCTGAAGAGCTTCCTCGAGGCGGTGTTCGTGAGCCCGCCGACACGCGTCTCGGGTACCGCGATCTTCCTGTCCAGCGAAGCCGGCCTCACGCCCAACGCGCTGATGCACAACCTCAAGCACAACAAGGTGCTGCACGAGTACAACGTGTTCGTCACCGTGCAGCACCACGAGGTGCCGTGGATCGGCTTCGACAAGCGGCTGGAGGTCCAGGCGCTGGGCCACCGCTGCTGGCAGGTGCGGCTGCACTTCGGCTTCATGAACGACCCCGATGTGCCCGAGGCGCTGAAGCTGCTGCGCCAGCACGGTGTGCCGCTGGACGAGATGGAGACCAGCTACTTCCTGTCGCGCGACGCCGTCATCCCGACCTTCGGCGGCGGCATGGCGCTGTGGCGCGAAAAGCTGTTCGCCAGCATGCACCGCAACGCCGCCGCGGCCGGGGACTTCCTGAACCTGCCGGCCAACCGCATCGTCGAACTCGGGGCGAAGGTCGAGATATGACCCCCCCCCGTAGCGCCTTCGGCGCACCTTGCAGGCCGCGCCGGGCCAGTGGCCCGGCCCTTCGACTGGCGCGGCCCGTCCACCGGACGGTCCACGTCCCGCCGAAGCCCCTCCAGGGGGGCGACGCCAGCGGCCCGGCAGAGCCGGTTCCGCGGCGTCCGCTTGATGCGCCCGCTGGGTGCCACCAGAGTGCCGCTTGCCCGCCTTGAACCCTGACGCCGTTCGCCGGATCTCGCTGCGCGACCTGTCCCTGCCCGCGGTCGTCGCCGGCTTCGTCGCCGTGCTGGTCGGTTTCACGAGCTCGGTCGTGATCGTCTTCCAGGCCGCGGCCGCGTTCGGGGCGACGCCGGCGCAGACGGTGTCGTGGATGTGGGCGCTGGGCCTGGGCATGGGCCTGACGAGCGCGGGCCTGAGCCTCTGGTACCGCCAGCCGGTGCTGACCGCCTGGTCGACGCCGGGGGCGGCGCTGCTGGCCACGGCCGGCGCCGGCTTCTCGATGGCCGAGGCGGTCGGCGCCTTCATCGTCTGCGCGCTGCTGATCACGGCGGCCGGCGCCAGCGGGCTGTTCGCGCGCGTGATGAACCGGCTGCCGCAGGCGCTGGCGGCGGCGCTGCTGGCCGGCGTGCTGGCGCGTTTTGCCTTCGACGCCTTCGGCGCGATGCAGCGCGAGTTCGCGCTCGTCTTCCCGATGCTGCTGGCCTACCTCGCCGGACGGCGCTGGTGGCCGCGCTACGCGGTGCCGGGCGTGCTCGCGGTCGGCGCCGCGATCGCCGCGGCACGCGGCCAGCTGCACGGGGGCGGCATCTCCTGGCAGTGGGCCGAGCCCGTGTTCACGATGCCGGAGTTCAGCCTCGCCGCGACCATCGGCCTGGCGCTGCCGCTGTTCATCGTCACGATGGCCTCGCAGAACCTGCCCGGCGTCGCCGCGCAGCGCGCCGCCGGCTACGACACGCCGGTGTCGCCGGTGGTGACGACGACCGGGCTGGCATCGCTGCTGCTGGCGCCGTTCGGCGGTTACGCGCTCAACCTGGCCGCGATCACGGCGGCGATCTGCATGGGCCGCGAAGCGCACGAAGACCCGGCGCGGCGCTACTGGGCGTCGACGATGGCCGGCATCTTCTACGTCGTCGTCGGCCTGCTCGGCGGCGCCGTCGTCGGCCTGATCGCGGCCTTCCCGAAGGAGCTGGTGCTGGCGCTGGCCGGTTTCGCGCTGCTGGGCACGATCGGCAGCGGGCTGGCGGTCGCGATGAAGGACGAGAAGAGCCGCGAGGCGGCGCTGATCACCTTCCTCGTCACCGCCAGCGGCCTGAGCCTGTGGGGCATCGGCGCGGCCTTCTGGGGCGTGGCCGCCGGCGCGCTGGCGCTGGCCGTGCAACACTGGCGCCCCACCCGTTAGGACCCCGCATGGACCTGCTCTTCGTCGCCGACCCGCTGGAAGGTTTCAAGACCTACAAGGACAGCACTTTCGCGATGATGCGCGAGGCCGCACGCCGCGGCCACGGCCTGCTGCACTGCGAAGCGCGTGCACTGGGCTGGCAAAGCGGCGGCAGCGTCGTCGCCGAAACGCGCCGCATCGAACTCACCGGCGACGCCGACGACTGGTTCCGCGTTGTCGCGACGCAGCGCACGCGCCTGGCCGACACCGGCGCGGTGCTGATGCGCCAGGACCCGCCTTTCGACAGCGAGTACTTCTACGCCACCCACCTGCTGGGCCAGGCCGAACGCGAAGGTGCGCGCGTCTTCAACAAGCCGGCGGCGCTGCGCGAGCACCCCGAGAAGCTGGCGATCATGGAGTTCCCGCAGTTCACGCCGCCGACGCTGGTGACACGCGACGCCGCCGCGGTGCGCGCCTTCCACGCCGAACACCACGACGTCATCCTCAAGCCCCTGGACGGCATGGGCGGCATGGGCATCTTCCGCGTCGGCGCCGACGGCCTGAACCTGGGCAGCATCATCGAGACGCTGAACGCCGGCGGCACGCGCACGCTGATGGTCCAGCGCTACCTGCCCGAGATCGTGCAGGGCGACAAACGTGTGCTGATCATCGGCGGCAAGCCGGTGCCCTTCGTGCTGGCGCGCATCCCGCAGGGCAGCGAGATCCGCGGCAACCTTGCCGCCGGCGGCAAGGGCGTGGCGCAGCCGCTGGCCGCGCGCGACCGCGAGATCGCCGAGGCCATGGGCCCGGTGCTGGCGGCGCGCGGGCTGCTGCTCGTCGGCCTGGACGTGATCGGCGAGCGCATCACCGAGATCAACGTCACCAGCCCGACCTGCTTCCAGGAGATCCAGCAGCAGACCGGCTTCGACGTCGCGGCGATGTTCGTCGACGCGCTGCAAGCCGCTATCGCGGCTTAGCCGGGACTGAACGTACGGCTCCCCCGAGCCCCCTCCGCGAGGGTGCTCCCGCTTGTCGGACCGCACCCTCCAGCCTCCCTCCGCGAGGGAGGCTCCAGTCAGTTTGACGAATTGCGGGCTCGGCGCGCTGCCGGTCCTGCCGCGCCGGCTTTCAGGCGCGCACGAAGCGCAAAGCGCCGTTGGCCACGCGCCGGCGCAGCGCCGTCACCTCGGGCGCCACCGCCTCGGGCACGCCTTCGAGCGCACGCACGATCAGCGCGCCCAGCTGGGCCATCTGCGCCGGGCCGAAACCCAGGCGCACGATCTCGGGCACGCCCAGGCGCAGGCCGTTGACGTCGTCGGCTATCGCCGCCACACGCGCCGTCGGCAGGCCGATGCCGCAAGCCAGCAGCCGGGCGCGTTCGAGCCGGCGCGCGGCGGCCTGGCCACCGCCCCAGCGCGCCGCCTCGACGGCGAACTGGTGCGACTCCGTCATGCCGCGTTCGCGCGCGTAGACGGGCAGCCCGGCGCCTGACAGCGCCTCGGCCAGCGCGCGGGCGGTGGCCTGCATCGTGGCGGCGTAGTCCCGGCCGTAGTCCTTCCAGTCGAGCAGGCCGAGCGCCAGCGCCGCGGTCTTGCCGGCGTCGAAGTTGGCGGTGAGGCCCGGGTAGGCGATGGCGTCGATGCGCTCGAACAGCGCCGCGTCGTTGCCGACGACGAGCCCGCCGGGCGGGCCGCCCAGGCTCTTGTAGGTGCTCATCGTCATCACGTCGGCGCCTTCGGCCAGCGGGTTGGCCCAGGCGCCGCCGGCGATCATGCCGGACAGGTGGGCGGCGTCGAACATCAGCGTCGCGCCGACCTCGTCGGCGATGGCGCGCACCGCCGCCACCGGGTGCGGGAACAGGTTCAGGCTGCCGCCCAGCGTGATCAGCGCCGGCTTGACCTGGTGCGCCAGCGTGCGCAGCGCGTCGACGTCGACGGTGTAGCCGTCGGCGTGCACCGGCGCCGGCACCGTCTTCAGCCCGTACAGCCCGGCGGCGCCGGCAGCGTGGTGGGTGACGTGGCCGCCGATCTCGGCCGGCGGCGCGATGATGGTGTCGCCGGGCTGGCAGGTCGCCATGAAGACGTAGAGGTTGGCCAGCGCCCCCGAGGCCACACGCACCTCGGCGAAATGGGCGCCGAAGACCTCGGCCGCGAGTTCGGCGGCGACGACCTCGATGCGTTCGATCGCCTGCAGCCCCATCTCGTACTTGTCGCCGGGCCAGCCCAGCGAGGCGCGCGAGCCCAGGCCGGAGGCCAGCAGCGCCTCGGCCTTTGGGTTCATCACGTTCGAGGCCGGGTTCAGGTTGATCCCGTCCTCGTCGTGCAGGCGACGGTTCTCGGTGACGAGCCGGGTGATCTCGGCGGCGGTGGCCTCGCTCGTGGCCGCCGCGGTGGCCGCGGCGATGGTCTGCACGAGGTTCTCGGAGCGGGTGGGGACCCAGGCGCGGCGTTGCAGCATGATCGGCCGATGCTACGGCGGGGACAGCGCGACGGCTGCAGCCTGGCAGCGACAATCGCGCCATGGCCCTGATCACCCTTGCCGATGCCCACCTCGCCTACGGCCACGTGCCGCTGCTCGACGGCGCCGCCCTTGCACTCGAACCCGGCGAGCGCCTGGGCCTGATCGGCCGCAACGGCGCCGGCAAGTCCTCGCTGCTGAAGATCCTAGCCGGGCTGGAGAAAGCCGACGACGGCACGCTGCAGCTGCAGACCGGTGTGCGCCGCGTCTACGTCGCCCAGGAGCCGCTGTTCGAGCCCGGCGCGACCGTCTTCGACGCCGTCGCCGAAGGTGTAGCCGAGGCCCGCGCACTGCGCGCACGCTACGAAGCCCACGACGCCGAGGACCTGGACGCGCTGCAGTCGCGGCTGGAGGCGCTGGACGGCTGGACCTGGGAGCAGCGGGTCGAGGAAGCGATGCAGCGCCTGGGCCTGGCGCCCGGCGCCAGCGTCGACGCGCTCTCCGGCGGCATGAAGAAGCGGGTCGCGCTGGCGCGTGCGCTGGTCGCGGCGCCCGACGTGCTGCTGCTCGACGAGCCGACCAACCACCTCGACATCGACGCCATCGAGTGGCTGCAGGAGCTGCTGGTGGGTTGGCGCGGCGCGGCCGCCGGCGCGCGCGGCGCGCTCGTCTTCGTCTCGCACGACCGCGCCTTCATCGACGCCGTGGCCACGCGCATCATCGAACTCGACCGCGGCCAGCTGCGCAGCTACCCCGGCAACTTCGCCGCTTTCGAGGCCGCCAAGCTGCGCGAACTCGAAGCCGAGGCGATGGCCGCGGCACGCGCCGACAAGATGCTGGCGCAGGAGGAGGTGTGGATCAGGAAGGGCGTCGAAGCCCGGCGCACCCGCAGCGTCGGCCGCGTCGCACGCCTGGTGAAGCTGCGCGAGCAGCGGCGCGCACGGCGCGAGGTGCTGGGCCAGGTGCGGCTGGAGCTCGACGCCGGCCTGCCGCCGGGCAAGATCGTCGCCGAACTGCAGGACGTGGCGATGCGCTTCGGCGAGCGCTCGCTGATCGAAGGTTTCAGCGCCACGATCCTGCGGGGCGACAAGGTCGGGCTGATCGGGCCGAACGGCGTCGGCAAGACGACGCTGCTCAAGCTCATCCTCGGCCAGCTCGAACCGAGCGCCGGCACGGTGCGGCGCGGCAGCAAGCTGCAGGTGGCCTACTTCGACCAGATGCGCGCCGGGCTGAAGCTGGACGCGACGCTGGCCGACACCATCAGCCCGGGCAGCGAGTGGGTCGAGGTCGGCGGCGGGCGCAAGCACGTGATGAGCTACCTCGGCGACTTCCTGTTCGCGCCGGAACGCGCGAACTCGCCGGTGCGCACGCTCTCCGGCGGCGAACGCAACCGCCTGCTGCTGGCGCGGCTGTTCGCGCTGCCGGCCAACGTGCTGGTGCTCGACGAGCCGACCAACGACCTGGACATCGACACCCTGGACCTGCTGGAGGAGCTGCTGCAGGCCTACGCCGGCACCGTCTTCCTGGTCAGCCACGACCGGCGTTTCCTCGACGACGTCGTCACCAGCACGATCGCCTGGGAAGGCGACCCGCTCTGGGGCGGGCGTCCCGGGCTGTGGCGCGAGTACGAAGGCGGCTACGAAGACTGGAAACTGCAGCGTGCACGCTCGCGCGCGGCAGCCGAAGCCGCAGCACCGCCGCCGCCGGCAGCGGTGGCGGCACCGGCCGCCACGGCGAAACCGGCGGCGGCGCGCACCAAGCTGAGCTACAAGGAACAGCGTGAACTCGACGCGCTGCCGGCGCGCATCGAGGCGCTGGAAACCGAGCAGAAGCAGATCGCCGAGCGCCTGGCCAGCAGCGAGCTCTACGTCAAGGAACCGCAGGCCGTCGCCGGGCTGCAGGCACGCCACGACACGATCGAGACCGAACTGCTCGCGGCGCTGGAACGCTGGGAGGCGCTGGCTTCGGTGGGCGGCTGACCCGGCCGGACCGTCCGGTCAGAACCAGCCGTCCGCCGCCGCCGGGTGCGAGCGCGAGACGATCAAGCCCGCCTGCAGGTACAGCCCGTTGAGCAGCCGCATCGCGCGGCCGCGGTCGAAACCGGGCCATTCGGCGATCTCCCGCAGCGAACTGGTGCTGCGCCGCAGCCGGTAGACCGCCGCAGCCAGCGAACCGGCGAGCTTCAGGCCGGCCAGGTCCACGCCCGGCGCCAGGCGGTAGGCGGCCGGGCCGGCGATCTCGGGCAGCAGGTCCTCGCGCGCGCCGTGCAGCGCCAGCTCCCACAGCAGCGGCCCGAGCGGCGCGTGGCATTCGGCTTCGCCGACGAGCGCACGGTCGGGGTGGCCCAGCGGGCGCTGCAGCGCCGGCTCGACGTGCAGCACGCGCAGCGCGGTCGGGTTGGCGGCCAGCAGCTCCGGCGGCGACACCGGGCAGTGCACCAGGCGCTCGGCCGGGAACACGGTCAGCGGCACGACGCGCTGCCCGTCCTGCAGATGCACCAGCAAGGCGCGGCCGTGGCGCACGCAGGCCGCGAGCACCTCCAGCACCTCCAGGCCCTCGCGGTCCTGGCGGCCATCGAAACGCAGCAGATCCTGCAGCAGCGACGGGTTCAACCCCGACAGCCGGCCGGCACCGCTCTCGGCCTCGACGTCCCGCGCGATCTCGTCGAGGTAGCGCCGGAAGGCGCTGACGCTCAGGAGGTCCGGGACACCGGCCGGCAGGGTCGACTCGAACATACCGTTCATTCCCGCCTCGACTCGATAAAGCCGTGGGACCGATGGTACGGATGCCGGGTGACAAAGGCGAAAAGGCCTTCAGCCCGCATCGGCCAACTCGCGCAGCCGGCGCCAGAAAGCCGGCTCCAGCGAGGTCGCGAAGTTCACCCGCATCAGCGTCGTCGGCCGCCGCGTCGGGTGGAACAACACGCCGGGCGCGGTCAGCCAGCCTTCATCGAGCAAGTTCTGAGCCAGACGCTCGGTGTCGGCGCCGACGTCTATCCAGCCGAACAGCCCCTGGGGCGGCGTCACGAAACGGCAGCCGGCAGCCTCCGCCAGGCGCACCACACGCGCGCGTGCCGTGTCCAGGCGCGCACCGATGCGTTCGGCGTGGCGGCGCAGCAGGCCCTGCTCCAGGCACCAGGCGAGCGCGTGCTCCAGCGGCCCGGGCGTGCCGAGCGAGCCGAGCAGCTTGGTGTCGATGAAACGTTCGATCAGCGCCGGCGCCGCGGCGACGAAGCCGACGCGCCACTGCGGCGTCAGGATCTTGGCGAAACCCGAGACGTAGATCGTGCGCCGCAGCCCGTCGAGCTGCGCCAGCCGCGGGGCGTGCGCCGGCGCCAGCCAGGCGTAGGTATCGTCCTCGGCGATCAGGAAGTCGTGCGCCTCGGCGATGCGCAGCACCTGGTGCGCGGCCGCCGCGCCGAGCGAGGTGCCGGTCGGGTTGTGCAGCACCGACACCGTGGCGTACAGGCGCGGCGCGTGCGCGCGCGCCAGCGCCTCCAGCGCCGCCAGGTCCGGGCCGTCGACACCGCGCGGCACCGGCAGCAGCCGCATGCCGGCGGCCGTCAGGCGTGCGAACTCGACCGACCAGCCGGGTTCGTCGACCAGCACCGCGTCGCCCGGGCGCAGCAGCGTGCGCGAGACGATGTCCAGCCCGTGCGTCGCACCCATCGAGGTCATGATCTGCGCCGGCGCCGCGGGGATGCCGAGATCGGCCAGGCGCTGCGCCAGCGCCTGGCGCAGCGCGCCGTCGCCGGCGGGTTCGCCGTAACGCAGCCAGGCCGAGGCGTCGGCCTGGCCAACGCGGCGCAGCGCGCGCTGCAGCAGCGCGGCGTCCAGCCATTCCTGCGGCAGTGTGCCCATGCCCGGCGCCGGCCGCCCCGACTGCGCCTGGAACATGCTGCGGATCAGCGCCGTCGCGTCCACCGGCAACGGCATTGGCGCGGTTGCCGTCGGCGAGGCCGGCAGCGCACGCGCCGGTGCCGTTTCGCGCACGAAAAAACCACGCTGCGGCCGCGCCTCGACCAGCCCGCGCGCCTGCAGCCGCTCGTAGGCACCGACGACGGTGCTGGCGCTGACCCGGTGCCGGCGCGCGCAGTCGCGCACCGAGGGCAGGCGCGCACCCGGCGCCAGCAGGCGCTGGGTGATGCGTTCGCTGTAACGCGCCGCCAGTTGCTCGGCCAGCGTCTCGCCGGCGGCACGCGCCAGCCAGGGGGTGTCGTCCATCGTGCGGGCGGTGTATCGGTCTCATCACCGATACAGATCGTTGTTGTGTGCCGGAAAAGTGTACTGCTGCTGTGCTGATCGGCAGCCCTAGACTGGGCCGATGACGACGACGATGAAGACGCTGGGCCTGCTCGGCGGCATGAGCTGGGAGTCGACCGCGGTCTACTACCGCCTGATCAACGAAGGCGTGCAGCGCCGTCTGGGCGGGCTGCACAGCGCGCCCATCGTGATGCACAGCTTCGACCTCGCTGCCGTCGCCGCGCTGCAGCGTGCCGGCGACTGGCAGGGCGCTGCGGCGCTGCTGGCCGGCGCCGCCTGCCGGCTGCGCGACGCCGGCGCCCAGGCGCTGGTGATCGCCACCAACACGATGCACAAGGTGGCTGCGGCGGTGCAAGCCGAGTCGGGCCTGCCGCTGCTGCACATCGCCGACGCCACCGGCGCCGCGCTCGCCCGCGCCGGGGTGCGCCGCCCGGCGCTGCTGGGCACCCGCTTCACGCTGGACGACGAGAGCATCGTGCAGCAGCGCCTGTTCGAGCGCCACGACATCCAATGCCTGCTGCCCGACGACGCAGGCCGGGCGACGCTGCAGCGCGTGATCTTCGACGAGCTCTGCCGCGGTATCGTGCACGACGCCTCGCGCGCCGAACTGCTCGCCTTGCTGGAGCCGCTGCGGCAACAGGGCGCGCAGGGGGTGATCCTCGGCTGCACCGAGCTGATGCTGCTGCTCGGCGCCGACGACACGCCGCTGCCGGTATTCGACACCACCGCGCTGCACGCCGCGGCGGCCCTGGACTGGATGCTGGGTGCGCAGGCGCCCGAAACTGGAGCGACACGATGAGCTGGCAGATGGCCCGCCGCGCCGAGCGGCTGAATCCTTCGACGATCCGCGAGATCCTGAAGCTGACCGAGAAGCCGGGCATCGTCTCGCTGGCCGGCGGCCTGCCGGCGGCCGACGCCTTCCCGATCGCGGCGATGGCCGAAGCCACCGCACGCGTGCTGCACGGCAGCGGCCGCGAGGCGCTGCAGTACGCGGCGAGCGAAGGCTATGCGCCGCTGCGCGAGTGGATCGCCGCGCGCCTGTGCGCCCAGGGGCTGGACGCCGACCCGGCGCGCATCCTCGTGACCACCGGCTCGCAGCAGGGCCTGGACCTGGTCGGCAAGGTGATGATCGACGCCGGCAGCCGCGTCGCCGTCGAGTCGCCCACCTACCTGGGTGCGCTGCAGGCCTTCAACGCCTACGAGCCGGACTTCGTCGCGGTCGAAGGCGACGCCGACGGCCCGCGGCCCGAGGCGCTGGCGGCTGCCGCCGGCGCGCGTTTCCTCTACCTGCTGCCCAACTTCCAGAACCCGAGCGGGCGCTGCCTGAGCGAGGCCCGCCGGCGCGCGCTGGCGGCCGCGGCCGCCGAGGCCGGGCTGCCGATCGTCGAGGACAACCCGTACGGCGAGCTCTGGTACGAAACGCCGCCGCCGGCACCGGTGGCCGCTCACGCGGGCGAGAACGCGCTCTATCTGGGCTCGTTCTCCAAGGTGCTGGCACCGGGGCTGCGCCTGGGCTGGATGCTGGCGCCGCGAGTGCTGTTCCCCAAGCTGCTGCAGGCCAAGCAGGCTGCCGACCTGCACACGCCGGGCTTCAACCAGCGCATCGTGCACGAGGTCGTGAAGGACGGGTTCCTGGACGAACACGTGCCGACGATCCGCGCGCGCTACCGCCGCCACCGCGACGCGATGCGCGCCGCACTCGAACACCACCTGCCGGCGGGCTGCCGCTGGGAGGTGCCGGCCGGCGGCATGTTCTTCTGGATCGAACTGCCCGCGGGCCTGGATGCCACCGCGCTGCTGCCGGCCGCGGTGGCCGCCGGCGTCGCCTACGTGCCGGGTGCACCCTTCTTCGCCGACACGCCGCGTGCGAACACGCTGCGCCTGAGCTTCGTCACCGTGCCGCCGGAAGAGATCGAACGCGGCGTCGCGCTGCTGGGCGGCGTGCTGAAGGCGGCGGCATGAGCCCTCAGGACTTGTCCGGGGCTCATTCCCGCCTGACGGGACCGGCCGACAGGCCGAAGGGTGCCCCATGAGCCCTCAGGACTTGTCCGGGGCTCATTCCCGCCTGACGCCAAGGGTGCCGCAGTGAGCACGCACCGCTTCCACCAGGTCGACGTCTTCGCCGACCAGCCGACCCGTGGCAACCCGCTGGCCGTGGTGCACGACGCCCAAGCGCTGGACGAGGCCACGATGGCGGCGTTCGCGCGCTGGACGAATCTGTCGGAAACGACCTTCCTGCTGCCGCCGACCGAGCCCGGCGCCGACTACCGCGTGCGCATCTTTACGCCCGGCGGCGAACTGCCGTTTGCCGGCCACCCGACGCTCGGCAGCGCCTGGGCCTGGCTGGCCGCCGGTGGCCAGCCGCAGGAGGACGGCTTCGTCGTCCAGCAGTGCGGCATCGGCCTGGTGCGGCTGCGCCGCAGCGGCGGCCGGCTGGCGTTCGCGGCGCCGCCGCTGCGCCGCAGCGGCCCGGCCGACGCGGCGACGCTGGCGCAGGCGCTGCGGGCGCTGGGCATCACGTCCGACGAGGTCGTCGACCACCAGTGGGTCAGCAACGGCCCCGAATGGCTGGCGCTGCGGCTGCGCTCGCGTGCCGCGGTGCTGGCGCTGAAGCCCGACGTCGCGGCGATGGGCGCGCTCAAGCTCGGCGTCGTCGCGGTCGAGGACGACGGCGAGACCGCAGCCGAGGTGCGCGCCTTCGTGCCCGGCGTCGGCGTGCCCGAGGACCCCGTCACCGGCAGCCTGAACGCCGGCCTGGCGCTGTGGCTGGTGGGCAGCGGCGTGCTGCCCGGCCGTTATGTCGCGGCGCAGGGCACGGCACTGGGGCGCACCGGCCGGGTTCACGTCGAGCGCGACGGCGACACGATCTGGATCGGCGGCGAGGTCGCGCCCTGCATCGCCGGCAGCGTCGAGCTGTGATGACCGAAGAACTGTTCCGCGACGACGCCACGCTGGCCTGCTGCGAGGCGACGGTGCTGGCGGTCGAGGCCGACGGCGGCATCGTGCTCGACCGCACGGTGTTCTATCCGCAGGGCGGCGGCCAGGCCGGCGACGCCGGCGAACTGCTCACCGCCGAAGGCCGGCGCGTCGCCATCGCCGACACGCGCAAGCACCCCGAGCAGCCCGGTGTCATCGTGCACCGCCCGGCCGAAGGCGCCGACCTGTCGGCGCTGCTGCCGGGGCAGCGGGTGATGGCATCGATAGACCTCGTGCGCCGGCAGGCGCACCGGCGTTTCCACAGCGCCACCCACCTGCTGTGCGCGCTGGTGCCGCAGCCGGTGGACGGCTGCTCGATCACCGCCGGCTACGCGCGGCTGGACTTCCACATGACCGAGCCGCTGGACAAGGACGCGCTGAACGCCGGCCTGGCGCGCCTGGTCGCCGAGGCGCACCCGGTGCGCACACGCTGGATCGCCGAAGCCGAACTCGACGCGAATCCGCAGCTGGTGCGCAGCATGAGCGTGCAGCCGCCGCGCGGCCAAGGGCGCGTGCGCCTGGTCGAGATCGACGGCGTCGACCTGCAGCCCTGCGGCGGCACCCACGTCGCCAACACCGCCGAGATCGGACCCGTCATCGTCACCAAGATCGAGAAGAAGTCGGCCAGGACCCGCAGGGTCGTACTCGGCTTTGCCGAGCCGGCCGCAGGCCGGGGCTGAGGGCTGGGGAACGCTCATGTGCGCCACGCGCACGTGAGCGGTCACCAAGATCCGCAGCAGACCCGCAGGGTCGTGCTCGGTTTTGCCGAGCCGGCCGCATAAAAAGAAACGGCGAAGGCCGCGCTGCGGGCTCCGCCGTTCGACGTGCGGCGCCCGTGGCGCCGCGGTACGTCACTTCGCCTTGAACTTGTCGTGGCAGCCCTTGCAGGCGCCGCCGGTCTCGCCGACCGCGGCCTTGATCTGGCCGAAGTCGCCGCTCTTGCCGGCGGCGTCGAGCTTGTCGACCGCGGCGACGTACTTGTCGGCGGCGGCCTTGAAGCCGGCGGCATCGCTCCAGGCCTCGGGCTTGGCTTTGGTCGAGCCGCCCTTGTCGGTGCCGGGCCCGAAGGCGGTCAGCGGCAGCTTGGACAGGGTCGAGACGATCGCGATGTTCTCGGCGGCAATCTTGGCGTCGAACGGCGCTTTGCCCTGCGCCATCGCGGCGACACGGCCGAAATGGTTGGCGATCAGCGTGAACGCGCTTTGACGGTAGTGGATCGCGTCCTCCGCTTTCTGGAACTGCGCGGCGGCAGGCAGGGCCGTGGCCAGACCGGCCACGGCAGCGGTGACGAGAAGCATCTTCTTCATGCAGGCACTCCGTTGGGGTTATGAACTTAGGCGCGGGCACGCAGGCCCGGCGCGGCGAGTCTAAGCGGGTGTTTGCCGATACCACCGGGGGTTCGGACAAACATCGCTCGCCTGGCCAGCCGACGTCGGCAGCAGCCGCGGATGCGGTTATGGTTGAGCCTCGCCGAACGCATCCACGAGGAGGATCAGAGTCCCCATGGCACCGACTGCCAACCCGCCCCGCCCCGTCCGTGTCTGGGATCTGCCAACACGGTTGTTCCACTGGTCCCTGGCCGCCACGATCGCCGTCTGCTTCGTCAGCGGCAAAGTCGGCGGCAACGCGATGCAGTGGCACTTCAACAGCGGCTACGTCGCCTTCGGTCTGGTCGTCTTCCGCCTCGCCTGGGGCCTGATCGGCGGTCGCTGGTCGCGTTTTGCCAGCTTCATCTACGGGCCCGGTGCGCTGCTGCGCTATCTGAAAGGGCGCTCGCGGCCCGACGAGCTGATCGAGGTCGGCCACAACCCGCTGGGCAGCTTCTCGGTGTTCGCGCTGCTGGGCATCGTCTCGGTCCAGGTCGCGACCGGCCTCGTCGCCGACGACGAGATCGCCAACACCGGCCCGCTGTGGCGTTTCGTCAGCGGCGAGACCGCACTCGACGCGACCGCGTGGCACAAGGGGCCGGGACAATGGATCATCATCGGCCTCGTGTCGCTGCACGTCGCCTCGATCGTCTTCCACCGCCTGAAGGGCCACAACCTGGTGCTGCCGATGTTCACCGGCGACAAGCCGCTGCCACCCGGCACGCCGGCCAGCGCCGACGGCCTGCAGCAGCGCCTGATGGCGCTGGTGCTGGGCGCCGTTGTCGCGGCGCTGGTGAACTGGGTCGTCTCGCTGGGCCAGCTCTGAACCTGCCCGTGGACACGCCCGACATCCAGCTCGTCGAACCCGCGCCCGAGGACGCGGCGCTGCTGCAGGCAGCCCGCGAGATCCTGCGCGAGTACGCCGCGGCGCTGGGCATCGACCTGTGTTTCCAGGGCTTCGAAGCGGAACTGGCGGCGCTGCCCGGCGACTACGCCGCGCCCGGCGGTGCGCTGCTGCTGGCGCTGGTCGACGGCCAGGTGGCCGGCTGCGGCGCCTTCCGCGCGCTCGCCGACGTCGACTACGCCAACGCCTGCGAGATGAAGCGCCTGTACGTGCGACGCGCCTTCCGCAGCTTCGGCATCGGCCGGCGGCTGGCGCAGGCACTGCTCGAACGGGCGCTGCAGGCCGGCTACTCCAATATGCTGCTCGACACGCTGGACGACATGGAGGCCGCACGCGGCCTGTACGAGTCGCTCGGTTTCGAGGAGATTCCGCCTTATTACTTCAACCCGATCCCCGGAGCGCATTACCTGCGCGCCGACCTCAACGACGGCCTGACGCGCTGGTGAACCGATGACTGCAAACTCCCTCGAACTGCGTGCCGGCGACCTGCGCCTGGCGTTGCGCCCCGACCTCGGCGGCTCGATCGCCGGCCTCTGGCTGGGCGATCTGCCGGTGCTGCGCAGCACCGAACCGGCCGAACTCGCCGCGGCACGCGCCTCGGCCTGCTATCCGCTGGCGCCCTATTCCAACCGGCTCGGCTACCGCCGGCTGCGCTGGCACGGCCATGACCACACGACCGCGCCGAACGAACCCGACAGCCCGCACTCGCTGCACGGCATCGCCTGGCAGCGCGGCTGGGAGACGCTCGAAGCCACGGCCGACAGCGCGACGCTGCGCCTGGTGCACGCCGGCGACTCGCACTGGCCCTTCGCGTTCGAGCTGCTGCAGCGCTTTTCGCTCAAGCCCGACGCGCTCGAGGCCCGGCTCGAGTTCCGCAACACCGGCCCCGACTCGCAGCCAGTGGGCCTGGGCTGGCACCCGTACTTCCCGAAACGCGCACGCAGCCGGCTGCACGCCGAAGTCTCGGACCGCTGGGACAGCGATCCGAGCGGCCTGCCGACGCGCAAGCTGCCGCAACCGGGCATAGACGCCGACGTCGCCCACCTCGCCTTCGACAACTGCTTCGAAGGCTGGCGCGGCGCGGCCCGCATCCGCGACGAGAAGCTGTCGCTGCGCCTGAGCTCGTCGCTGCGCTACCTGGTCGTCTACACGCCCGAGACCAAGCCCTATTTCTGCGTCGAGCCGGTGAGCCACGTCAGCAACGCCATCCACATGGCCGACCCGCTGGCGCACGGGCTGATCGACGTCGCCCCCGACGCCGGCGCCGAAGCCTGGATGCGCATCGACATCGCCCACGTCTAGGCGCCATGGTGTTCGACGCGCTGCCGGTTGCCTGCGGCCTGGGCGAGTCGCCGTTCTGGTGGCCCGAGCAGGGCGCCCTCTACTGGTGCGACATCCCGGGCCGGCGCGTGCACCGCTGGCGGCCGCGCGACGGCGCCCACACCAGCTGGCCGCAGCCCGAGGAAGTGGGCAGCATCGCGCCGCTGCCCGACGGCGGCCTGCTGCTGGCGCGCCGCGACGGCCTGTTCCGGCTCGACGCGGCCAGCGGCGAGAGCGAACGCCTGGCGCCGCCGCCCTATGACCGGGCGTCGCAGCGTTTCAACGACGGCAAGGCCGACCCGCAAGGCCGCTTCTGGGTCGGCACGATCTGCGAGCCGCGGCTGCCGGCGCGCGGCGCGCTCTACCGCTGGGCCGACGACAGGCTGGACCGTCTGTTCGACGGCGTCAGCACCAGCAACGGCCTGGCCTGGAGCCCCGACGGGCGCACGCTCTACTGGAGCGACACCCAGGCGCACTGCATCGAGGCCTTCGACTTCGACGGGAGCGACGGCTCGCTGTCGCGCCGGCGCGTGCTGCACCGCTTCGCGCCCAAACCCGCCGACGGCAGCCTGGCCGGTTACGGCGGCCGCCCGGACGGCGCCGCGGTCGACGCCGAAGGCGGCTACTGGGTCGCGCTGTACGAAGGCGCACGCCTGCTGCGGCTGGCCCCGGACGGCAGCGTGCTGACCGAGCTCGCGCTGCCGGTGCGCTGCCCGACGATGCCGTGTTTCGGCGGCGCCGACCTGCGCACGCTCTACATCACCACCGCCGCCGCCAAGACCGCCGAGCAGGCCGCGGCCGAGCCGCTGGCCGGCCGCGTGCTCGCGCTGCGCGTCGACGTGCCCGGCCTGCCGGTGAACTTCGTGCGCGCGTGAAACCGGCCGGCGAAGACCGCGCCGGGCGCTGGGCCCGGCTGAACGAGCGGCGCGAATGGGACCTCGTCGTCGTCGGCGGCGGCGCCACCGGCCTGGGTGTCGCGCTCGACGCCGCGGCGCGCGGCTTTTCGGTCGCACTCGTCGAGTCGCACGACTTCGCCCAGGGCACCTCGTCGCGTGCGACCAAGCTCGTGCACGGCGGCGTGCGCTACCTGGCGCAGGGCAACGTGCACCTGGTGCGCGAAGCGCTGCACGAGCGCGCCGCGATGCTGGCGAACGCGCCGCACGTGGCCCAGCCGCTGCCCTTCGTGATGCCGGGCTACCACTGGTGGGAACGCGGCTTCTACGGCACCGGGCTGAAGCTCTACGACGCGCTCGCCGGCAGCCGCGGGCTGGGCGCGACCGAGTGGCTGGGTAGCGCCGGGGTGCGCACGCTGCTGCCGGGCGTGCAGCCGCGCGGGCTGTGGGGCGGCGTCAAGTACTGGGACGGCCAGTTCGACGACGCCCGCTACGCGCTGCTGCTGGCACGCACCGCCGCGGCGCGTGGCGCCGTCGTGCTCAACCACTGCGCCGCCACCGAGCTGCTGCGCCGCGACGGCCGGGTGCACGGCGTCGTCGTGCGCGACGCCGAGACCGGCGCCGAAACCACGCTGTCGGCGCGCTGCGTCGTCAACGCTGCCGGCGTCTGGGTCGACATGCTGCGCGACCTGGACCGCGACGCCGGTGCGCCGCCGCGTTCACCGCTGGTCGCCCCCAGCCAGGGCGTGCACCTGGTCGTCGACCGGCGTTTCCTGCCCGGCACGCACGCGCTGCTGGTGCCCAAGACGACCGACGGCCGCGTGCTCTTCGCCGTGCCCTGGCTGGGCAAGACCATTCTCGGCACCACCGACACGCCGCGCGCCGACCTGGCGCGTGAACCCCGGCCCTTCCCGGCCGAGGTCGACTTCATCCTGCGCGAAGCCGGGCGCTACCTGCAGCAGGCGCCGCGGCGCGAGGACGTGCGTTCGGTCTGGGTCGGCCTGCGCCCGCTGGTGCGCCACGACGGCGACGCCGGCGACACCAAGGCGCTGTCGCGCGAGCACACGGTGCTGGTCGGCGGCAGCGGCCTGGTCACGGTCACCGGCGGCAAATGGACGACCTACCGCGCGATGGCCGAGGACGTGCTGGAGCGCTGCATGGCGCACGGCCTGCTGCCGCGGCGCCCGGCCGGCGCGACGACGCGGCTGCAACTGGTCGGCGCGGCGCCCGGGCGCTCGCTGGCCTTGCCGCCGGGCGAGCACCTCTACGGCAGCGAAGCCGCGCTGCTGCGCACGCTGCCCGGCGCCGACCGCTGGCTCTGGCGCGACGGCGACGGCGGCCTGAGCGAGGCGATGGTGCGTTTCGCCGCGCGCCACGAAGCGGCACGCAGCATCGAGGACGTGCTCGCACGGCGCTCGCGGCTGCTGTTCCTGGACGCCGCCGAAGCCGCGCGCCTGGCGCCGGCCGTGGCCACGATCCTGGCCGACGAACTGGAGCGCGAGCTCGACCCGGCGCCGTTCGAGGCGCTGGCCGCGAGCTACCAGCGCCTGCCCTGAGGCCGCGTCAGGCCGGCGCGCCCACCGGTGCCGCCGCCGGCGGCAGATCGGCCAGCATCGTGCGCACTTCGCCCGGGCTCAGGATCTCGCTCAGCACACGCGGCGCCGCCTCGCCCGGCACGTAGAGCGCGTACACCGGCACGCCGCTGCGGCCCAGCCGCGCCAGCTCGGCGGTGATCGCGGCGTCGCGCCGTGTCCAGTCGGCCCGCAGCAGCACGACGCCGCGGCTGCGGAACTCGGCCAGCACGTCGGCGCGCGAGAGCGTCGTGCGCTTGTTCACCTGGCAGGTCACGCACCAGGCGGCGGTGAAGTCGACGAACACGGTGCGGCCCTCGGCCGCCAGCGTCGCCGCACGTTCGGCGCTCCAGGGCTGCCAGTCGCCTTCGGCCCGGGCGCTGGCCGCAGCCGGCGGCGCCTCGTGCCAGGCCGGCAGCGCCCAGGCGAGCGTGGCGCCCAGCAGCAGCACGGCGACGGCGCCGAAGCCGACACGGGCACGCGTGCCCAGCGTGCGCGCGCCGAAGGCCCAGGCGGCAAAAGCCAGCGCCAGCAGCAGCGCCAGCAGCGCCGCGGCGCCGTCGATGCCGGCCTGCTGCCCCAGAACCCAGACCAGCCAGACGACGGTGGCGAACATCGGGAAGGCCATCGCCACCTTGAAGTGCAGCATCCAGACGCCTGGCCGCGGCAGCCAGCCGGCCAGGCGTGGCCAGGCGCTGGCGAGCAGATAGGGCGCGGCCATGCCCAGGCCGAGCACCGCGAAGACCAGCAGCGCCTGCGCCGGGGCCAGCGTCATCGCGACGCCGAGCGAAGCGCCCATGAACGGCGCCGTGCAGGGCGAGGCGACCGCGACCGCGAGCACGCCGGTCAGCAGCGAGTCGACCAGCGGATGGCGCGCACGCGCCGCCGCCCACGACGACGGCAGCACCGAGCCGAGCTCGAAGACGCCGGCCAGGTTCAGCCCGATCAGCGTGAACAGCGCCGCCAGCGCCGCGACCACGCCCGGCTGCTGCAGCTGGAAGCCCCAGCCGAGCTGCTCGCCGCCGGCGCGCAGCGCCAGCAGCAGCCCGGCGAGCGCGACGAAGGAGACCACGACCCCGGCGGCATAGGCCAGGCCGCCGGCCAGCAGCTTGCCGCGGTCGTGCGCGTGGGCGGCGAAACCCAGCACCTTCAGCGACAGCACCGGGAACACGCAGGGCATCAGGTTCAGCAGCATGCCGCCGAAGAAAGCCAGCAGCAGCGCGGGCAGCAGCCCGCCTTCGGCCGCGGCGGGCGGCAGCGGCGCCGCGGCCGCTGGTTCGGCCGTCTCGGTCGTCTCAGGCGCAGCCAGCGCCGGCCAGGCGCCGGTGACGGCGGCGGCGAGCTCGATGCCGGCGGGCTCGCCGGCACGCGTCAGCACCAGCTCCAGCGTCTCGGGCGCAGCCGTGCGCTGCGGGTCTATCGCCAGGCGCGCGTTCCAGTCGGCGCCGGCCCAGGCAGCTTCGGGCCGGGCGGCGTTGCGCAGCGCGCCAGCGGTGGCCGGCAGCAGGTCCAGCGCCTGGCCCTGCCAGTCGGCCGGCAGGCCCTTGACGCTGAGCTGCACGCTGTCGCCGTCGATGCGGGCGGCGGCGCTGACGCCGGCCACGCGCCGCGGCAGCGCGGCACGCGCGGCCTCGAACAGCGCCGCCGAGCCGGCCGTCGCCTGCTCGCGCGGCAGCGACAGCACGAAGTCGCCCGACTCGGGGATGCAGACCTCTTTGCAGACCAGCCACTCGGCGTGCAGCCGGATGTCCAGCGTGCGCGCGTCGAAGCCCGGGCCCACCTGCACGGCCACCGGCAGCAGGAGCGTGCCGTCGTAGCCGAAGTTCATCAGCGGCCCGACCGGCAGCCGCTTGGGCGTCGGCCACTCGATGTCGCCGGCAGCGACACCCGGCGGCAGCGTCCAGGCCAGGGTCGTCGGCAGGCCCGAATCGCCGGGGTTCTTCCAGTAGCTGTGCCAGCCGTCCTGATGCCGGATCACCAGGCCCAGCGCCAGCGGCTTGCCGGCGCCGACACCTTCGGGCGCATGGGCGACGAGTTCGGCCCGCACCTGGGGTGTCTGGACGACAGCAGCGGGCGCGGCCGAAACCAGCGGTGCGGCGAGCAGGAGGGCGAGCGGGAGCAGGAGTCGGGGCAGGGACATCGCGGGTCGGCCGTCGGCCGGACAGGACGGCAGCGCAGAGCGGTGCCGGGGGCCGGAGAAAGCGCCATTGTCGGCCAGCACGACAGCCTGCATCGCAAGCGCTGCGACGGCCGCGGCAGCAGCCCCGCGATCACGGTTGCAGGTGTTCCGTCTTGACCGGGGTTTATCCGTATAATGATTTGGCTTTGCTGTCCGCTTCTCCCGACTCACCATGGCGATCGACCGGAAATTGCTCGCCGACCCATGGCAGGACGAGGATGACGCGGCAGACCTGCATCCCGAGCCGCTGAGCCGCGAGCAAGCTCGCGACCTGCGCCGGAGGAAGCCGCAGCTGTCTCCATGGCGGGTGATCCTCGCGCAGACGGTGGTCGGGACGGTGGTCGCGTTGCTCGCAGCGCTGATCACGGGCGGGGCAGCAGCCGGATGGTCGGCGCTTTACGGCGCCGCCACCGCGGTCCTTCCGAGTGCCTTGATGGCGCGCGGGATGACCAGTCGATTCGGCAGCATGTCGCCCGGCGCTGGCGCCGTCAGCTTCATGTTGTGGGAGTCGGTGAAGATCGCGGTTTCGGTCGTCATGCTGTTGCTGGCTCCGAAGCTCGTGCAGTCGCTGAGCTGGCCAGCATTGCTGGTCGCCCTGGCGCTGTGCATCAAGACATATTGGGTCGCGCTCCTGTGGCGCGGCCGCTGACAAGACGACACGGGACGACGAAGACATGGCAGCCGAAGGAACCGCAGCACACGCGCCGACCGCGGGCGAGTACATCGTCCACCATCTGCACCACGCGCAGACCGGTCACCAGACGGGTGTCGTCGACTTCTCCGTCATCAACCTCGACTCCGCGTTCTTCGCGGTCGCGCTCGGCATCCTGACCTGCTGGCTGCTGTGGATGGCGGCGCGCAAGGCGACCTCGGGCGTGCCGGGGCGGTTCCAGGCCGCCGTCGAGATCCTCGTCGAGATGGTCGACAGCCAGGCCAAGGACATCGTCCACAACGCCCAGAGCCGCAAGTTCGTCGCTCCGCTGGCGCTGACGGTCTTCATCTGGATCTTCATGCTCAACGCGATGGACCTGCTGCCGGTCGATCTGCTGCCCTGGATGTGGCAGACCGCCACCGGCAACCACGAGGCCTATCTGCGCGTCGTGCCGACCGCCGACCTGTCGATCACGATGGCGATGTCGGTCAGCGTGCTGCTGCTGTGCCTGTACTACAACCTGAAGATCAAGGGCGTCGGCGGCTTCGCGCACGAACTCGTGACGGCGCCGTTCGGCACCAGCAAGAACCCGGTGTTCGCGCTGCTGCTGGGCATCGTCAACCTCGCGATGCAGCTCGTCGAATTCGTCGCCAAGACGATCTCGCACGGCATGCGGCTGTTCGGCAACATGTACGCCGGCGAGCTGATCTTCCTGCTGATCGCGCTGCTCGGCGGTGCGTTCACCCTTTCCGCCAGCGGTCTGGCGCTGTCCCTGCTGCACATCGTGGCCGGGACGGTCTGGGCCATCTTCCACATCCTGATCATCACGCTCCAGGCGTTCGTGTTCATGATGCTGACGCTGGTGTACATCGGTCAGGCGCACGAATCGCACTGACGGGTCGACCCCGGGGCAATTCCTGCCCTTTTCCCCCTTCCTCCACTTACCGCATTTAGCAAGGAGTCATCATGGAACTTATCGGTCTCGTCGCTCTCGCCGCCGGCCTGATCATCGGTCTCGGCGCCGCTGGCGCCTGTATCGGTATCGGTGTCATGGGCAGCAAGTACCTGGAATCGGCCGCGCGTCAGCCCGAGCTGATGGGTGAACTGCAAACCAAGATGTTCCTGCTGGTCGGCCTGATCGACGCCTCGTTCATCATCGGCACGGGTATCGCGCTGTGGTTCACCACCGCCAACCCGTTCCTCGGCCAGCTCGCCGCTCTGGCGAAGTAATCCGGCGCGCGGCCATTCGCCGCGTATCGGGCGGCGGCGTCGCCTGAAAGCCGTTTTCCGCCACAAGCGTTTCGAGGACACAAAGTGAGCATCAACGCGACACTGATCATCCAGATGATCGTGTTCCTGATCCTGGTCGGGTTCACGATGAAGTTCGTCTGGCCGCCGATCGTCAAGGCGCTCGACGAGCGCGCCGCCAAGATTGCCGACGGCCTGTCGGCTGCCGACAAGGCCAAGGCGGATCTGGCGGTTGCGAACCAGCGTGTCGAGCAGCAGCTCTCGGCCGCGCGCAACGATGCCCAGAAGCGGCTCGCCGACGCCGAACGCCTCGCGCAGCAGATGATCGAGGAAGCCAAGGGGCGTGCCTCCGAGGAAGGGGCCAAGATCATCGCCGCTGCACGGGCCGAGGCCGAGCAGGAAGCCGTCAAGGCACGCGAGGTGCTGCGCGAGCAGGTCGCCGGCCTGGCCGTCAAGGGCGCCGAGCAGATCCTGCGTCGCGAGGTGAATCCGAGCGTGCACGCCGATCTGCTGTCGCGCCTGAAAGCGGAGCTCTGACATGGCCGAGCTCGCGACCGTCGCCCGGCCGTACGCCGAAGCGCTGTACCAGGCCGCAGGCACCGACGCCGCGGCGCTCGCGCCGCAGATCGACGCCCTGGCCGCGGTGGCGGGCAACGCCGAGCTGCGCCAGTTTGCCGACCACCCCAAGGTGCCGGCATCGCAGATCTACGACGTCGTCGCCGGCGTCGTCGGCGGCGAACTCGACAAGCGCACGGCCAACCTGCTTCGCACCGTCATCGAAAACGGCCGCCTGGCGGCGCTGCCCGAGGTCGCGGCCCAGTTCCGCGCCCTGGTCAACGCATCCGGCGGCGTCTCCGACGCGACGGTCTACAGCGCGTTCCCGCTCGACGGCGCGCAGCTCGCCGAGGTCACGGCCTCGCTCGAGAAGCGCTTCGGCCGCAAGCTGAACACGCACGTCGAAGTCGACCCGGAGCTGATCGGCGGCGTGCGCGTCGTCGTCGGCGACGAGGTGCTCGACACCTCGGTCCGCGCCCGTCTCGAACAGATGAAGGCCGCCCTGACCGCCTGACAGCCGTCGAGCGAGCGCCCTTCGAGGAGAACCTATGAACCTGAATCCCGCTGAAATTTCCGAGCTGATCAAGAGCCGCATCGAAGGCCTTGGCGTCTCGGCCGACATCCGCAACCAGGGTACGGTCGTCTCGGTCACGGACGGCATCTGCCGCGTGCACGGCCTGTCCGAGGTGATGGCCGGCGAAATGCTCGAGTTCCCGCCGTCTCCCAGCGGCCAGCCGACCTACGGTCTGGCGCTGAACCTCGAGCGCGACTCGGTCGGCTCGGTGATTCTGGGCGAGTACGAGCACATCTCCGAAGGCGACACCGTCAAGTGCACGGGCCAGATCCTGTCGGTGCCGGTCGGCCCCGAACTGATCGGCCGCGTCGTCAACGCGCTCGGCCAGCCGATCGACGGCAAGGGCCCGATCAACGCCAAGATGACCGACGTCATCGAGAAGGTCGCCCCGGGCGTGATCGCGCGTAAGTCCGTCGACCAGCCGGTGCAGACCGGCCTGAAGTCGATCGACTCGATGGTGCCGATCGGCCGCGGCCAGCGCGAACTGATCATCGGCGACCGCCAGACCGGCAAGACCGCGGTGGCGATCGACGCGATCATCAACCAGAAGGGTCAGAACATGACCTGCGTCTACGTCGCGATCGGCCAGAAGGCTTCGTCGATCAAGAACGTGGTGCGCTCTCTGGAACAGGCCGGCGCGATGGACTACACCATCGTCGTCGCCGCAACGGCCTCGGAATCGGCGGCGATGCAGTACGTGTCGGCCTACTCGGGCTGCACGATGGGCGAATACTTCCGCGACCGCGGCCAGGACGCCCTGATCATCTACGACGATCTGTCCAAGCAGGCCGTCGCCTACCGCCAGGTCTCGCTGCTGCTGCGCCGCCCGCCGGGCCGCGAAGCCTTCCCTGGCGACGTGTTCTATCTCCACAGCCGTCTGCTCGAGCGCGCCGCGCGCGTGAACGCCGACTACGTCGAGGCCTTCACCAAGGGTGAAGTCAAGGGCAAGACCGGCTCGCTGACCGCGCTGCCGATCATCGAGACCCAGGCCGGCGACGTGTCCGCGTTCGTTCCGACCAACGTGATCTCGATCACCGACGGCCAGATCTTCCTGGAAACCAACCTGTTCAACGCCGGCATCCGCCCCGCGATCAACGCCGGTATCTCGGTGTCGCGCGTCGGTGGCGCCGCGCAGACCAAGCTGATCAAGAGCCTGTCGGGCGGCATCCGTACCGACCTGGCGCAGTACCGTGAACTGGCCGCGTTCGCGCAGTTCGCGTCCGACCTCGACGCTGCCACCCGCAAGCAGCTCGACCGCGGCGCGCGCGTGACCGAACTGCTCAAGCAGGCCCAGTACTCGCCGCTGCCGATCAGCCTGATGGCCGCGACGCTGTACGCCGCGAACAAGGGCTACCTCGACGACATCGACGTCAAGAAGGTCCTGCCGTTCGAACACGGTCTGCACCAGCACCTGAAGTCGAGCCACGCCGCGCTGCTGGCCAAGCTCGAGAACGACAAGGCGATGGACAAGGCTGCCGAGGAAGAACTGGCCGGCGCGATCGCGGCGTTCAAGAAGTCCTTCGCCTGAACATGGCCCACCCCCGATCCCCCTTGGCGGGGGCGACGCCTGCGTCCCGGCCGAGCCGGGTTCGTGGTGTCCGCTTGACTGGAGTGCCTCATGGCAGTCGGTAAAGAGATTCGCGGCAAGATCAAATCGGTTGAAAACACCCGAAAGATCACCAAGGCCATGGAAATGGTCGCCGCCTCCAAGATGCGCAAGGCGCAGGAGCGCATGCGCGCCGCGCGTCCGTACGCCGACAAGGTGCGCAACATCGCCGCGCACCTGTCGCAAGCGAACCCGGAATACAAGTCGCCCTATCTGCGCAGCGGCGGCACGGCACGCAAGGTCGGCTTCATCGTCGTCACGACCGACAAGGGTCTGTGCGGCGGCCTGAACACCAACCTGCTGCGCGCCGTCACGGCGAAGATGAAGGACGTGCAGGCCGAGGGCCACACGATCACGACGGTGGCGATCGGCAACAAGGGCTTCGGCTTCCTGAACCGCATCGGCGCGCAGGTCATCAGCCACGCGATCCAGCTCGGCGACGCGCCGCAGCTCGAGAAGCTGATCGGCCCGGTCAAGGTCATGCTCGACGCCTTCGTCGCCGGCGAGCTCGACGCGGTGCACCTGTGCTTCACCAAGTTCATCAACACGATGAAGCAGGAGCCGATCGTCGAGCCGCTGCTGCCGCTGTCGGCAGCGCGCCTGGAGCAGACGGCCGCCGAGAAGAAGGACTACGCCTGGGACTACATCTACGAGCCCGAGGCGTCGGTCGTCATCGACGAGCTGATGACGCGCTACATCGAGGCGCTGGTCTATCAGGCCGTCGCCGAGAACATGGCCAGCGAGCAGAGCGCGCGCATGGTCGCGATGAAGGCGGCGACCGACAACGCCGGCACGCTGATCGGTGAACTGAAGCTCGTCTACAACAAGACCCGCCAGGCAGCGATCACCAAGGAACTGTCGGAAATCGTGGGTGGCGCGGCCGCCGTCTAAAGATACGAATCGAAGGAATCTCAAAATGGCACAAGGCAAGATCGTTCAGTGCATCGGCGCCGTGGTGGACGTGGAGTTCCCCCGCGACCAGATGCCCAAGATCTACGACGCGCTCAAGCTCGAAGGCTCGGCGCTGACCCTGGAAGTGCAGCAGCAGCTGGGCGACGGCGTCGTGCGCACCATCGCGCTGGGCTCGTCCGACGGCCTGCGCCGCGGCCTGATGGTCACCGACACCGGCGCCGGCATCACCGTGCCGGTCGGCAAGGCGACGCTGGGCCGCATCATGGACGTGCTCGGCAACCCGATCGACGAGCGTGGCCCGATCGACCAGGCGCTGACCGCGACCATCCACCGCAAGGCCCCGGCCTACGACGAACTGTCGCCGTCGACCGAACTGCTCGAAACCGGCATCAAGGTCATCGACCTGATCTGCCCGTTCGCCAAGGGCGGCAAGGTCGGCCTGTTCGGCGGCGCCGGCGTCGGCAAGACCGTCAACATGATGGAGCTCATCAACAACATCGCCAAGGCGCACTCGGGTCTGTCCGTGTTCGCCGGCGTCGGTGAGCGCACCCGCGAAGGCAACGACTTCTATCACGAGATGTCGGACTCCAAGGTCGTCGTCCAGGAGAACCTGAGCGAGTCCAAGGTGGCGATGGTCTACGGCCAGATGAACGAGCCCCCGGGCAACCGCCTGCGCGTCGCGCTGACCGGCCTGACGATGGCCGAAGCCTTCCGCGACGAAGGCCGCGACGTGCTGTTCTTCGTCGACAACATCTACCGCTACACGCTGGCCGGCACCGAAGTGTCCGCGCTGCTGGGCCGGATGCCGTCGGCGGTGGGCTACCAGCCGACGCTGGCCGAAGAAATGGGCCGCCTGCAGGAACGCATCACCTCGACCAAGGTCGGCTCGATCACGTCGATCCAGGCCGTCTACGTCCCTGCGGATGACTTGACCGACCCCTCGCCGGCCACGACCTTCGCCCACTTGGACGCCACCGTCGTGCTGTCGCGTGACATCGCCTCGCTGGGCATCTACCCGGCCGTCGACCCGCTGGACTCGACCTCGCGCCAGATCGACCCGAACGTCGTCGGCGACGAGCACTACAGCACGACGCGTGCGGTGCAGTCGACGCTGCAGCGCTACAAGGAACTGCGCGACATCATCGCCATTCTGGGCATGGACGAGCTGTCGCCGGAAGACAAGCTGGCCGTGTCCCGCGCCCGCAAGATCCAGCGTTTCCTGTCGCAGCCCTTCCACGTCGCCGAAGTCTTCACCGGCACGCCGGGCAAGTACGTGCCGCTGAAGGAAACGATCCGCGGCTTCAAGATGATCGTCGCCGGCGAGTGCGATCACCTGCCGGAGCAGGCCTTCTACATGGTCGGCACGATCGACGAAGCCTTCGAGAAGGCCAAGAAGATCCAATGACGCCCAGCAGCGTCCGGCCTGTCGGCGCGATGGAGATTTGAGATGGCAAACACGATTCACGTCGACGTCGTCTCGGCCGAGGAGAGCATCTTCTCGGGCGAGGCCAAGTTCGTCGCGCTGCCGGGCGAAAGCGGCGAGCTCGGCATCCTGCCGCGCCACACGCCGCTGATCACCCGCATCCGGCCGGGCGCGGTGCGCATCCAGCGCGCCGACAACGGCGAGGAAGAGTTCGTCTTCGTCGCCGGCGGCATCCTGGAAGTGCAGCCCAACGTCGTGACGGTTCTCGCCGACACCGCGATCCGCGGCCACGACCTGGACGAAGCCAAGGCGACCGAAGCCAAGCGTCTGGCCGAGGAAGCGATGCGCGACGCCAAGAGCGACATCGACCTGGCCAAGGCCCAGAGCGAGTTCGCCACGATGGCCGCCCAGATCGCCGCGATCCAGAAGCTGCGCCGCAAATAATCCGGCCAGCGCCGGAACGACGGGCCGCCCGCGCTTTCAGCGCCGGCGGCCTTTTCTTCGTCCGTCGCGGCGGTGCATCATCGGCGCATGGGCACGAACGGCAACGGCAAAGGCAAGAACGGGCGCAACGGCAAGCTCTCCAAGAGCGACTACCTGGAGCAGCTGGAGCCGCTGGAGCTCGAACTCAACGACCTCGCGCGCTGGCTGCAGCACACCGGCAAACGCCTGCTGGTGCTGATCGAGGGCCGCGACACCGCCGGCAAGGGCGGCACGATCTCGGCGATCTCGGCTACGCTGAACCCGCGCCAGTGCCGCACCGTCGCGCTGCCCAAGCCGACCGAGCGCGAGGCCACCGAGTGGTACTTCCAGCGTTATGTCGCGCACCTGCCGGCGGCCGGCGAGGTCGTGCTCTTCGACCGCAGCTGGTACAACCGCGCCGGCGTCGAACGGGTCATGGGCTATTGCAGCGAAGCCCAGGCCAAGGCCTTCCTGAAGCAGGCGCCGGTGTTCGAGAAGCTGCTGGTCGACGACGGCATCCTGCTGCTCAAGTACTGGCTCACCGTCGATCAGGCGCAGCAGGAGCAGCGTTTCGCCGAACGCCTGGCCGACCCGCTCAAGCGCTGGAAGCTGTCGCCGGTGGACCTGCAGGCGCGCACGCGCTACGCCGACTACGGCCGCGCACGCGAGGCGATGCTGAAGGCCACCCACACCGAACACGCGCCCTGGACCCTGGTCGACTTCAACGACCAGCGCCGCGGCCGGCTGCACCTGATCCGCGACCTGATCGCGCGCGTGCCCGACCGCAAGGTGCCGGCGCAGAAGATCGAGTTCGCGCCGCTGGAGCACCCGCCGCTGATCGAGCGTTTCGACGGGCCGCTGAAGCCGAGCTGAAGATCAGCGGCCGGCCCCCGGCGGTGGGCAGCCGGCGCGGCGCGACACCCCCGCAGTCTGGCGGCTGCGGGCGCCATCCTGCGCAGCGCGCTTGACGCTTCTCGGGTACTGATCCAGCCTGCGCCCATGCTTGCAGACACCTTCCCCATCGCTCACGACATGGCGGGCAACAACGGCGCTGCGCCACGCCTGCGCGCCCGGATCCTGTGCTGGTTGCTGCGCATCGCCGCGGTCACGGTGCCACTGGGCTACTACGCCGCTCTGTTGCTTGCCCGAGACTGGCGCCCGGCCTGGTACGTCGACGAGCACTTCCGCGAATGGAACCTGGTCGTCGCCTGCGTTCTGGCGCTGGTGTTCTTCGCCGGGCTGGCGACGATTCCCCGCCGCGCACTGCGCTACACGTCGATCGCCGTCTGCGCCTGGATCTTCGTCAGCTACCAGCAGATGTCCTGGGGCCTGGACCGGCCGCCGTACGTCTCGACTCTGCGCCTGCCGTCGGGCCAGTGGCTGGCGCTGGAGTCGATCGACTTCGGCGCGACGACGAGCGGCGACCTCTATCTGTGGCGGCTGTCGCCCGCCGGCCCGCTGCACCGGCTCGGCAAACCCCTCGCCCACCACGAAGGTGCCGGGCGCGGCACGCTGCGGCTGGAGGGCGACGGTGTCGTCGTCGCCCGCATCGAGTTCTATTCCGGGGCTGTCGTCGAGCAGCGAATCGCCATCGAGCACTGAGCCGCGGGTCGGTGCCTCAGCGCACCACCGGCGCGTCCGGCAGCTCGTTCGGGTTGCGCTCGCCCTCGGCCAGAGGGAAGTGGCGCACGAGCAGCCGGTCGACCTCGTCGATCGCGCCGGCCAGGCCTTGTTCGAAGCCGCCGGCCTGGAAGGCCTGGCGCATCGCGCCCAGCACCTGCTCCCAGTGCCCCGCCGGCACGTGGTGCATGAGGCCGCGGTCGGCGACGATCTCGATCGCGTGGTCCGCCAGCAGCAGGTAGATCAACACGCCGTTGTTGGCCTCGGTGTCCCAGACGCCGAGTTCGGCGAAGACCGCGAGCGCACGTTCGCGCACGCCGCGCCGCAGCCAGGCCCAGGGCAGCCCGGCTTCGATGCACAGCCGGATCTCGCCCGAGTGGCGCGCTTCGCTCTCGCGCACCCGCTGCTCCAGCCGTGCCATCGCCGCGGCGTCGAGCACGCGGCGCACGTCGGCCTCGTCGGCGAACCCATGCCTGAACCAGCGTCCCCAAGCCATCACCAGCCTCCCGAGGCGCCGCCGCCGCCGAAACTGCCGCCGCCGCCCGACGAGAACCCACCGCCACCACCACCG
>NZ_NRRU01000012.1 GCF_016583785.1 Rubrivivax gelatinosus
ATCGAAGTGTCGTCGGGGAGCGGGCGCATTATCGGCGCAGGCCCATCGGCGGGTCGATATCGCCATGGCCGGTGCGGCTGCCGATCGCGGGGCGGACGCGCGTCACGCGCACGGCCCGGTCGTGCGCCCGAACGCGGCGGAATTCGCCTGACCACCCGAATGGGCACCGCCGCCGCCTCGTCCTCTTTGCAGGCGATGGCTCGACTCAAGCTTTCCCGGGCGCTGCCGTAGGCGGCATCCGCAGCGGCGCCAACAGCCGATGTGGCGGAAGTTTGACGTCCGGCAATTCACTGGCTGCACCGCCCCTGACCTGAGAACCCTTTCACGTTCGGGACTCGGTGACGAACCGCCGGCCTGCGTTTACACCCGGAAACAATGCGACCGAACCTCAACTCATTCGGAAAGGGCTCTTGTGGGAGGACTCAATGGACGCGATCGTGCAGGCCAACGCAGCCTGCTCGCCGTGCTCGCCGCCATCACGGCCGCCGGCCTCGGCGCTTGCGGCGGTGGTGACGAACCGGGTGCCGACGGTGCCCAGGCCACGGCTGCCGCAGCCAGCGGGGCGCAACCGGATGCGGCGCCGGCCACGGCGCAGGTGCGGCCGCTGTTCCACACCTTGCCGGTGCTGCTGCCCGAGCCGCCGCGCATCGCTTCGAGCGCGGGCCAGGCCAGCGCGATGGCGGCGGCAGGGCCGTTCCATGTCGTCGTCGACGGGATCGATGCTCGCATCGACACGACGCGGCTGAGGCCCGACCAGTTCCAGGCCCGCCGCGCCGAGGCCCGGGCCGCGTCTGCAGCGGGCGGCGTGCGCGCGATGGACACCACGGTGGCCACCGTCTACCGCCCCGACGAGATCCGCCAGGCCTACCGCCTGCCGAGCCTGGAAACGGCCGATGCGGCGGCGCAGGGTGCCGGGCAGACCATCTATGTCATCGTCGCCGGCAATCACCCGACGGCGCTGGCCGACCTGAACACCTTCTCCAGCCGCTTCGGCCTGCCCGGCTGCAGCGGCTCCAGCGTCGCGTCGAGCACCTGGCTGCCCTTGAGCACGGCGTCGACGGCCTCCGGGTGTTCGCTGCTGGTGGCCAACGTCGACGCCACCGGTCAGCTGACCGATCAGGCGCCGCCAGCCGACCGCGACTGGGGCGACTGGGGCGTGGAGACCGCACTGGACCTGCAGTGGGCGCATGCGATGGCGCCCAAGGCCCGTCTGGTGCTGATCCAGGTGCCGAGCGTCAACATCGGCGACATGATGCAGGCCATCACGCTGGCCAACCGCATGGGCTCCGGCGTGGTCAGCATGAGCTGGGGCACCGACGAGGGCAGCTGGGGCCCGTCCTACCGCTCGACCTTCGGCGGCGGCGACATGATCTACGTCGCCGCCACCGGCGACTGGGGGACACAGAGCATGTGGCCGGCGGCGAGCCCCGAGGTGCTGGCCGTCGGCGGTACGACCCTGAGCTACGACGGCGTCAACCCGCGCCAGGAGAACGTCTGGTCCAAGAGCGGCGGCGCCGCCAGCACCTACTTCTCGCGGCCCGCCTACCAGATCGCGCTGAAAGCCCAGGGCACGCCGCTGAGCACTCGCGGCACCGCCGACGTCTCGTACAACGCCGACCCCTACACCGGGCATTTCGTCTATCACGACGGCGAGTGGATGTCGTTGGGCGGCACCAGCGCCGGCGCGCCGCAGTGGGCGGGCATCCTGGCGGTGGCCAACGCCCAGCGCCGCCAGCGCGGGCTGAGCACGGTCTGGCAGGCGCACCTGAGCTTCTACCCGCTGATGGGCAGCCGCGCGTTCAGCGACATCACCTCGGGCGCCAACGGCGACTGCGCGGGGTGCACGGCCGGGGTCGGCTACGACTTCCCCACCGGCATCGGCACGCCCAACGTCGACGTGCTGATCGAGCAGATCGCGCCGGTCGACCACACGCCGCCGAACCGCGCCCCGGTCTTCGGCAACCTGGCGGTCCCGGGACGTGCCAAGTCGGCCCTGTCGTTCAAGGTGCCGGTGTCCGACCCGGACGGCGACAGCATCACGCTCACGGTCGGCAGCGGCATGCCCAAGGGCATGAGCTACGACACGAGCAGCAGGACCTTCAGCTGGCCCAAGCCGAAGGCCGGCAGCTATTCGCTGGCGCTGAAGGCGGTCGACAGCAAGGGCAAATCGAGCAGCGGGACGGTGGTGTTCACGATCGGCCCGGCGAACCGGGCGCCGTCGTTGCCGGGCGGGTCGTGGTCGGCGGTGGCGGGGCAGTCGTTCCAGATCACGGTCGGCGGCAGCGACGCGGATGGCGACACGCTGAGCTACACGCTGACCCAGGCGCCTGCCGGGATGAGCATCTCGTCTGCCGGCGTCGTCACCTGGCCGAGCCCGACCGTCGGCAAGTTCAGCGTCGTCGTCAAGGCGAGCGACGCCTACGGGGCGTCGGCGACGAAGAAGATGAGCCTGAAGGTCGTGGCGCCGCCGGTGGCACCGGTGGTGGACTCTGCCGCGCCGCTCGCCACGGCGGGCAAGAAGTGGTCGTTCAAGGTGTCGGCCCGTGACCAGAACGGCGACTCGCTGCGCTACGCGGTCTCGGGCGCACCGGCCGGGGTCGCGATCGACGCCCGCAAGGGCAAGCTGAGCTGGAGCAAGCCGGTGGCCGGCGTCTACGTCTTCACCGTCTCGGCCAGCGACCCCGGGGGCCTGACGGGCTCGGCGACGGTGACGCTCACCGTGCGCTGAAGCGCGGGGCTGCGTCCCCACCCGCCTGCCGCGGTCGTTCGGACCGGCAGGCGGGGCGCGGCCCCGGTGCCGCTAAAGCAGCCTGTTCAGCACGCAGGCCGAGCCCGGCTCGCGCTACCGGGTCGAGACCGACCCGCGTTTCGCCGACTACTGCAACTGGCTGTCCAGCGACTACCTGCTCGAGGCGCTGGCCCTGGACCCGGCGACGACGCAGAAGCGCCTGGGCGACGGCTTCTACGAGCAGCGCCTGGTGCGCGAGCAGATCTCGCAGCTGACGACCGACCTGGGCACGACGCTGAAGGCGGGGCACGAAGTGCTGCTCGACGCCGCGGCGCACACGCTGGAGGGCGGGCAGCGACATCGCCAACCGCAGCCAGTTCAGCGCCAGCGCGGTGACGGTGAGCGCTGGCACGAGCGGGGGCATGGCCGGGGCGTTCAAGGACAGCGGCGACGAGCGCAGCACGACGCGCAGCACGATCAGCGCGGGGCAGACGGTGCTGAGCGCGGCAGACGAAGCCAGCCGAGCGGTGCTGGAAGGCCTGGACCGAGGTGCGACGAACGACGCCACGACCGGCAAGCTGGCGCAAGGCTGGGACGGGCAGAAGCTGCAGCAGCAAAGCCGGCTGAACGCGCAGATCGTGGCGGACTTAGGGGCGCAGGCGTCCAAGGACTTGGGCACCTGCGCCGGCGACCAGGCCGAGGCGCTGAAGATCTCGTGCGGGACGGCGGCTTTGCGGCTCCGATCGGCGTCTCGTACCGGCGCCCGGCCGCGCAGTAGAGTTCGCGGGTCGCATCACTCCGCGCTGGCGGCCTCCCACAGGCCTGCCCGCCGATATCGGGCCGCCGGCGCCGTTCCTGCCGCCGCGTTCGACGGCGACGCATCGAGCAGAAAGGTGGCGCATGTCTCCCAGACGCTGGTTCACGAGTTACGGCGCGGCGGCGCTGGCATCCCTGGTGCTGGTGCTGATCTGCAGCCACCTCGTGTGGAGCCAGCGACGCGAGAGCTACGGCCTGGCCGAGGCCTCGATCCGCAACTCGGCGCGCCTGCTCGCGGTCCACGTCCAGAACTCCTTCGACCAGACGAACGCGCTGCTGGCCTCGGTGGGCCTGCGTTATGCGGCGGCGGCCGGGCCGCGCGACATCGAGCGCCTGACCGAGCAGGTGCGGCAGGAGGTGCCCAACTACCCGCTGGTCAAGCGCGTCGGCATCATCGACCGCGACGGCATCAACTTCTTCAACACCGGCTTCGACCGCCAGTCCAGGCAGCGCCCGAACGCGGCGACGCGGGCCTACTTCCAGCGCGCGCGCGGCGGCGAGAAGCAGCTGATGTTCGAAGGGCCGCTGCAGGCGATGCTGGGCGGCGAGTGGTCGCTGGTGCTGGCCCGGCGCGTCGAGGACGGCAACGGCGCCTTCCTGGGCGTGGTCTACGCGGTGCTGCCGGTGGCCGCGATCGCCGACGGCTTCTCGCGCGTCGACCTCGGCCCCTCGGGCATCGTCAACCTGCGCGCTGCCGACTTCACCCAGATCGCGCGCGCGCCGGTGCTTGCCGGCTCGGCCTCGGCCATCGGCAACCGCAACGTCTCCGCCACCATCCGCGAACTGATGCAGGCGCAGCCCGGCCAGGACCACTACGTCTACACCGCGGTGGCCCCGGTCGACGGCATCGAGCGGCTCTACACCTACCAGCGCTTCGACCGGGCACCGTTCTGGATGACGGTCGGCGCCTCGACCTCCGACATCGGCACCTCCTGGCGCCGCACCGCCGCCTTGCTCGGGCTGATCTGCCTGCCGATCGTGATGCTGCTGTTCTGGAGCGCGCGCCGCGTCGACCGCCAGCGGCTGCTGCTGCAGCAGGGCATCGAGCAGCGCACGCGCCGCCTGGCTGAAAGCGAACGTTTCCTGCGCGGCCTGACCGACACCGTGCCCGGCCGCATCGCCTACTGGGACGCCGAGCCTGCCTGCCGGTTCGCGAACCGGGCCTTCCAGGCGGCGGCGGTGGGCGCGGGCGACAGCGCCATCGGGGCGCGGCCGCCGGAGGTGCTGGGCGCGTCCATCTGGCAGCAGGAGCAGGCCTACTACCGCGAAGCGCTTGCCGGCAGCGCGCAGCGTTTCGAGCGCCGCCTGGAGCAGGCCGACGGCAGCGAACTGGTGCTGCTGGTGAGCCTGACCCCCGACCGGGTGGAGGATGCCGTCGCCGGCGTCTTCGAGCTGAGCACCGACATCACCTCGCTCAAGCGTGCCGAGTCGGAGATCCGGCGCCAGGCCGACGACCTCGACGACCTCTACAACCGCGCGCCCTGCGGCTACCACTCGATGGCCGCCGACGGCACGCTGCTGCGCATCAACGACACCGAGCTGAGCTGGCTCGGCTACCAGCGCGACGAGGTCGTCGGCCGCAAGCGCATCACCGACTTCCTGACGCCGGCCTCGCTGGAGGCCTTCGAACGCAGCATGCCGCCGCTGCTGGCCGGGGGCGCGCCGGCCGAACTCGAGCTGGAGTTCGTGCGCAGCGACGGCACCCTGCTGCCGGTGCTGGTCTCGACGACGGCGATCCGCGACGACGCCGGGCGTTTCGTCGCCAGCCGTTCGGTGCTGACCGACTACAGCCACCTGCGCCTGCAGCAGCAGAACCTGCGCCGCGTGCTCGCGGCCGCGCCGATGGCGGTGCGTGTCGCGCGCCTGAGCGACAACCGCGTGCTGTTCATGAACCGCGCCTTCTGCGAGCTGGTGCAGCGCAGCGAGACCGAGGCGCTGGGGATGGACATCGCTGCCGCCTATGTTGACCCGGCGGTCTTCGCCGAGATCCGGCAGGCGCTGCAGCGCGGCGAGATCGTGCTCAACCGCCTGGTGCAACTGCATCTGCCCGACCGGCCCGAGGCGGCGCCGGTCTGGGCGCTGGGCTCCTACATGGCCATCGACTACGACGGCCAGCCGGCCGTGCTGGCCTGGCTGTTCGACGTCACCGAGCTGCACGACGCGCGTGCCCGGGCCGAGGCCGCGAGCCGCGCCAAGAGTGTCTTCCTGGCCAACATGAGCCACGAGATCCGCACGCCGATGAACGCGATCCTGGGGCTGGTGCACCTGCTGCTGCGCGAGGCGCAGGACCGGCTGCAGCGCGAGCGCCTGGAGAAGGTCGACGGCGCGGCACGGCACCTGCTGGAGATCATCAACAGCGTGCTCGACCTGTCCAAGATCGAAGCCGGACGCATGGCGCTGGAGCGGCGCGAGTTCGTGCTCGACGAACTCCTGCAGCACTCGCTGGAGCTGGTGCGCGCCAAGGCCGACGAGAAGGGGCTGGAGCTGGTCGTCGACATCGAAAGCCTGCCGCGGCGGCTCGTCGGCGACGCGACGCGGCTGTCGCAGATGCTGATCAACCTGCTGGGCAATGCCGTCAAGTTCACCCGCCAGGGCTGGGTGCTGCTGCGCGGGCGGCGCGAGCAGCAGCTCGGCGACAGCTTCCTGCTGCGCTTCGAGGTGCAGGACAGCGGCCCCGGCATCACGCCCGAGGTCCAGGCGCGGCTGTTCGAGGCCTTCGAGCAGGGCGACGGCTCGACCACGCGCCTGCACGGCGGCACCGGGCTGGGCTTGCGCCTGACGCGCCACTTCGCCGAGCTGATGGGCGGTGCGGCCGGCGTGCGCAGCAGCCCCGGTGCCGGCAGCACCTTCTGGTTCACGGTGCTGCTGCAGCCGGCCGCGCACGAGCCCGGCGACGGTGCCGACGCCGCCGCGCCGCTGCGTGGCCTGAGCGTGCTGCTGGCCGACGACCTGGCCGCTGCGCGCGAGCCGGTGGCCGCCTGCCTGCGCCGCTGGGGCCTGGCCGTCGAGACCGCCGCCAGCCTCGGCGACGCACAGGAACGCGTCGCCCGGCAGGCGGCGGCCGGCTCGGGTTTCGAGCTGCTGCTGCTCGACTGGCCGCTGGCCGACGGCGACGAGCTGCAGGTGCTGCTGGCGGCCGCGAGCCGGCCCGGCGCGCCGCGTCCGCGGGTGCTGCTGCTGGCGGCGCGCGAAGACGCGGCGCTGCGGCAGGCGGCGCAGCAGGCCGGCGTCGACGCGGTGCTGCTCAAGCCGGTGACGCCGTCGGCGCTGCTGACGGCGCTGCTCGAATGCGTGGGTGCTGCCGAAGGCCGCGGGCGCGAGCCGGGCGCCGACGCGAGCGCGGAAGCCCGGCTGCGGGCGGCGCACGCCGGGCGCCGCGTGCTGCTGGCCGAAGACAACCCGATCAATCAGGAGGTCGCGATCGCGCTGCTGAACGAAGCCGGCATCGAGGTCGACACCTGCGGCGACGGCCGCCGCGCGGTCGCGATGGTGCGCCAGCACCCCTACGCGCTGGTGCTGATGGACGTGCAGATGCCGGGGCTCGACGGGCTGGAGGCCGCGCGCCGCATCCGCGCCGCGCTCGGCCCGGCGCTGCCGATCATCGCGATGACGGCCAACGCCTTCGACGGCGACGCCCAGGCCTGCCTGGATGCCGGCATGGACGACTATCTCGCCAAGCCGATCGAGCCCGAGCAGCTGTTCTCGACCCTGCTGCGCTGGCTGGAGCGGCCGCTGGGCATGGCCGCGCACTGAGGGCGCTGCCGCCGGGTCTCACTCCAGCGTGATCAGCTCGTCGCCGGGTTCGGGCCGGCAGCCGGCGGCGATCTCGCGCCAGCCGCGGCGCACGAGGACACGCGTGCCGTCGTGGCAGATCTCGAGCCGCCGCACCTGCGGCGCACGCTCGCGCACGAAGGCCTCGATCGAGCTCGGCATGCTGACCTGCATCGTCAGCGCCTGCAGGTCGGCCAGCGGATGGTCCTGCACGTGGATCAGCGGCACGAAGTGGGCGGCGAAGACGAGGGCGTGCGAGTCCAGCGCGATCGCCGCCGGCGCATAGGCCTGCTCGTGCAGCCAGCGCTGCGCCTGTTCGCGTGTCGGCGCCGGCAGGCCCGGCTGCTGCCAGGCGGCGGCCAGCAGCTCGGCGACCCACTGGTTGCAGTTCTGAAAGCGTGTGCTCCAGGCGTAGGCGTTGGCGCTGTAGTCGGCGGCCAGCAGCCGCAGCGCCGTCGGCTTGTCCAGGGCGCTGGCCTGCAGCGCGCGCGCTTCGGCGGCGGGCAGCAGCAGCAGCCAGACGTAGCCGCGCCCGGGTTCGGCCGATCCGAGCAGGAAGCCGGCGAGGCCCTGGTCGAAGAGCCGCGGCCCGGCCTCGTCGCAGGCGTAGTAGAGCTGGCGCACCGACCACGGGCCGGCGGGGTTGTGGGCGAGCGCGATGCCGGCGTGCGAGTAGCGGATGCCGAAGCGGCCGAGTTCGGTGCCCGAACGTGCGATCAGCGCGACCTCGTCGCCGCTGCGCGCCAGCTCCTGGCGGATCAGGCCGGCCAGGCGCAGCGCCCGGTCCTGCTCGGCAGGGCTGACGCTGGCGGGTTGTTCGCACAGGCCGGGCAGCCCGGCGTGTGCGCCGGCGCAGGCGCCGGCGAGCAGCAGCGCGGCCGCGAGGCGCTGTCGCGCCGCCGGCATCAGAGCGCGACGACGCGCGAGTCCAGCTCGTGCTGCCAGTCCGGGCGCAACGCCAGGAAGAAGGGCTGGCGCGTGTCGGCGCGCCTGAACTCGTAGCCGTAGATGCGCTGGCGCGTCTGCACGAGGTCGCCGACGGCGAGCGCGCGCTCGGCCAGCGCCTGCCGGGGCACGTAGAGCACGAACTCGGCGGCGGCGGGGGCGTCGGCGCGCAGCCGCAGGCGCAGCGTGTCCGGGCGGCCGGCGGCGTCGGCGAGCTCGACCACGCGGTAGTCGCCGTCGGCCACTTCCTTGTCGCGGCTGGAGCTGTCGCTCGAGTCTTCGATCGAGTCGGACACGCTGCCCGACGAGGCCGAACCCGCGCTCGATGCGGAGGAGGCGAAGCTCTCGGCGCGGGCGGGCAGGGCGGCGGCCAGCAGCAGTGCGGCGCAGAGGGCGAGCAGGGGAGACGGAGCGGGCATCGGGTTCCTTTGGGCGGGCGGCTGGGCACGCGCTGCGCCGGTGGCTCGGCGGCGCAGGCGTCGACGGGTGCAAGTATCGGTGCTGGGCGTCATGGCTCCGGCGCGTAGGCGCGCAGGAAGACCTCGACCGCACGGCGCACGGTCTCGTTCAGGCTCGCCGGGTCCAGCTCCTCGATGACGTGGAACAGGAAGCGGTCTATCCACTCGGCTTCCAGCAGCCCGGTCAGGTGGCGGGTGGCGACGCGCGGGTCGGCGCGGCGCAGGGTGCCGCGCTCCATCGCGTCGCGCAGGAACTCCGCGACCACGGCTTCGCCGCGTGCCGGCCCGGCCTCGTACAGCCGGCGGCCGAGTTCGGCACGGCCGACGTCGGCCACCACCAGCCGGCGTACCGCCTGCACGTGCGGCGAGTACAGCAGGTTCAGCAGCCCGCGGCCGAATCCTTCGAGCGCGGCGCCGAAGTCCTGCTGCTGCAGGTCCATCGAAGCCATCAGCGCGTCGAACTCGCCCAGCGTGGACTGCAGCACGACCTCGACGAACAGCGCCTCCTTCGACTCGAAGTAGCTGTAGAGCGTGGCCTTGGAGCAGCCCATGTGTTCGCAGATCTGGGCCATCGAGGTGCGCTCGAAACCGGTTTCGCGGAACACGACGGTCGCACTGTCGAGAATGGCCTGGCGGCGGGCCTCGCTTTTGGTACGCATCCGGGCTTTGAAGTCAAGTGAACTAGTTGGTTCAGTTTAGCTTGCGGCGGCACTCGGCGATAGCTAAACTGTACCGACCAGTTTAGTTAAGAACCACGATGCTCCACGCTCTTTCCGCGCCGCCGCCGCAGCCCGGCCGGCGGCCGCGTCTGGCCTGCTTGGGTCTGGCGGCGGCGGCCATGCTCGCCGGCTGCGCCCAGCTGCCGGACCCGGTGCCCATGCCCGACCCGAAGCCGGGCAGCGCCTACGCCACGGCCGAGTCCTTGCGTGCCCCCGCCGCGGCCTGGCCCGAGAACCGCTGGTGGCAGGCCTACGGCGACCGCCAGCTCGACACGCTCGTCGACGAGGCGCTGGCCGGCGCGCCCGACATGGCCGCCGCCGCCGCCCGGCTGCAGCGCGCCGCGTCCTACACGCAGGTGGCCGGTGCGGCGCTGCTGCCCCAGCTCGGCGCCGGGGCGAGCGCGACGCAAAGCCGCTTCAGCAGCAACTACCTGACGCCGGCGAACATGCTGCCCGACGGCTGGAACGACGTCGGCCAGGCGACGCTGGAGCTGCGCTGGGAGCTGGACTTCTGGGGCGCCAACCGCGCCACGCTTGCCGCCGCGACCTCCGAACTCGAAGCCGCAGGCGCCGAATTCGCCCAGGCCCGGCTGCTGCTGGCCGCCGCGGTCTCGGCCCAGTACGCCGAACTCGGCCGGCTGCAGGCCAACCGCGACACCGCGGCGCGTTCGGTCGAGATCCGCGCCCGCAGCGCCGAGCTCGTCGCCGAGCGCCATCACAACGGGCTGGAGACACGCGGCAACCTGCGCCAGGCCGACGCCGGCCGCGCCGCCGCCGAAGGCGTGCTGCTCGCGGTCGACGAACGCATCGCGCTGCAGCGCAACCGCCTGGCGGCGCTGCTCGGCGCCGGCCCGGACCGCGGGCTGGCGATCAGCGCGCCGACGCTGCGCCTGGACCGCGGCTTCGGCCTGCCGGCCGAGATCGGCGCCGAGCTGCTGGGCCGCCGTCCCGACGTCGTCGCCGCACGGCTGCAGGCCCAGGCCCAGGCCAGACGCATCGACGCCGCCGAGGCGGCCTTCTATCCCAACGTCAACCTGAGCGCGATGATCGGCCTGCAGTCGCTGGGCGTGGACAACCTGACGCGCAGCGGCTCGACGATGGGCTCGGTCGGCCCGGCGCTGTCGCTGCCGATCTTCACCGGCGGGCGCCTGCGCGGCCAGCTGCGCGGTGCCCAGGCGGCTTACGCCGAAAGCGTGGCGCGCTACGACCAGACGGTCGCGCACGCGCTGCAGGAAGTGGCCGACGCCGCCGTCAGCCTGAAGGCGCTGGGCCCGCGCCTGGCCAAGGCCGAAGAGGCGCTGCAGGCCGCGACCGAGGCCCACCGCGTCGCGCGCGAACGCTACGACGGCGGCCTCGCCAGCTACCTCGAGGTGCTGTCGGCCGAGGACGTGCTGCTGTCCAGCCTGAACACGCTGACCGACCTGCGCGCCGGCTCGCTGTCGCTGGACGTCGCGCTGCAGCGCGCACTCGGCGGCGGCTACCACGTCGCGACGCGCTGACCCGACATCCGAACGAGCACAGGAATTCCGACCATGGACCAAGAACAGACCGCCGACGCCCAGATCAAGCGCCGTCGCAACCAGCGCCTGGGCGCGCTCGCGCTGGCCGTTGCCGCCGCCGGTGTCGCCGCCGGCGCCTACTGGGTGCTGCACGCCTCGCACTTCGTCTCCACCGACAACGCCTACACCGCGGCCGAGGTGGCGCAGATCACGCCCGCCGTCGGCGGCACCGTCGCCGAGGTCAAGGCCAGCGACACCCTGCAGGTGAAGAAAGGCGACGTGCTGGTCGTCATCGACCCCAGCGACATGCGCCTGGCGCTGGCCTATGCCGAAGCCGAACTCGAGCGTGCGATCCGGCGCGTGCGCAGCTACGAAGCCAACGACCGCGCGCTCGGCGAGCAGGTCGCCGCACGCCACGCCGACGAGAAGCGTGCCGCGGCCCAGCTGGCCTCGGCCCAGGCCGACTTCGAGCGTGCAGCGATCGACCTGAAGCGGCGCGAGGCGCTGGTCGGCTCGGGCTCGGTCTCGGGCGACGAACTGACGCGGGCGCAGAACGCCCACGCCGCGGCGCGCGCCGCGCTCGACGCTGCCATGGCCGCGGCGACGCAGGTGCGCGCCAACACCGCCGCCGCGGTCGCCGCGCAGGAGGCCAACGCGACGCTGATCGCACGCAGCACCGTCGACACCAACCCCGAGGTGCTGGCCGCGCGCGCCCGCGCCGAGCAGGCGCGCATCGACTTCGAGCGCACCGTGATCCGCGCGCCGATGGACGGCGTCGTCGCCAAGCGCACGGTGCAGACCGGCCAGCGCGTGCAGGCCGGCGTGCCGTTGATGGCGGTGGTGCCGGTGGGCAGCATCTACGTCGACGCCAATTTCAAGGAGCGCCAGCTGCAGAAGGTGCGTGTCGGCCAGCCGGTCGTGCTGCACGCCGACCTGTACGGCAGCGGCATCACCTACCACGGCGTGGTCGAAGGGTTCTCCGGCGGCTCGGGCTCGGCGTTCTCGGCGATCCCGGCGCAGAACGCCACCGGCAACTGGATCAAGGTGGTGCAGCGCCTGCCGGTGCGCGTGCGGCTGGACCCGGCCGAACTCGCCGCCAACCCGCTGCGCGTGGGCCTGTCGATGACGGCCGAGATCGACACCCGGGCACCGTGAGGCGGCGATGAGCGCGTCTCCGTCTCCCGTAGCCGCCGGCGGCGAGCTGCAGCCGCTTCAGGGCGGCCAGCTCTGGCTGGCGGCGCTGATGCTGGCGTCGGCGAACTTCATCGCCGTGCTCAACATGACGATCGCCAACGTCGCCGTGCCCAACATCGCCGGCGCGCTCGGTGCCGCGTCCAGCCAGGGCACCTGGGTCATCACCTCCTATGCCGTCGGCGAGGCGATCACGGTGCCGCTCACCGGCTGGCTGGCGGCACGGTTCGGCTCGGTGCGTGTGTTCGCGGCGTCGATGATCCTGTTCGGCGTGTTCTCGGTCGTCTGCGGCCTGTCCAACTCGCTCGGCCTGCTGGTCGTCGCGCGCATCTTCCAGGGGCTGTGCGGCGGGCCGCTGATGCCGCTGTCGCAGACGCTCCTGATGCGCATCTTCCCGCGCGAGAAGGTGGCTGCGGCGATCGGCATCTGGTCGATGACGACGCTGGTGGCGCCGGTCGTCGGGCCCATCCTCGGCGGCTGGCTGTGCGACGACTACAGCTGGTCCTGGGTCTTCCTGATCAACGCCCCGATCGCGATCGGCTTCGGCCTGGGTGCCTGGCAGATGCTCAAGCGCTACCAGGAAGGCGCGCAGCGCAGCCCGATCGACCTCGTCGGCCTGGCGCTGCTGATCGTCTGGGTGGCCGCGCTGCAGCTGGTGCTGGACGAAGGCAAGAACCTGGACTGGTTCGCGTCGACGCAGATCGTCGTGCTGGCCATCGTCGCGGCGGTCAGCTTCGCCGCCTTCCTGATCTGGGAGTTGCACGACCCGCACCCCATCGTCGACCTGCGCGTGTTCCGGCACCGCGGCTTCACGGTCAGTGTGCTGACGATCTGCTTCGCCTTCGCCGCGTTCTTCGGCGTCAACGTGCTGACGCCGCTGTGGCTGCAGAGCTACATGGGCTACACCGCCACCGACGCCGGCCTGGCGACGGCCTGGACCGGCGTCACCGCGCTCTTCGTCGCGCCCTTCGTCGCCCAGGCGGCCAGCCGCCACGACCCGCGGCCGCTGGTCTTCGCCGGCATCGTGGTGCTCGGGGTGACGACCTTGTGGCGCACGGTCGCGACCACCGACATGGGGTTCTGGGACATCGCGATCCCGCTGGCGGTGATGGGCCTGGGCATGCCGCTGTTCTTCATCCCGTCCACCGGCATGGCGCTGGGCAGCGTCGAGCCCTCCGAGATGGATTCGGCCGCCGGGCTGATGAACTTCGTGCGGACCTTGTCCGGCGCGTTTGCGACCTCGCTCGTGACCACCATCTGGAGCGACCAGACGACGCGCAACCACGCCGAACTCGTCGGCCTGGCCGACCGCGACGGCAGCGTGCGCACGCTGCTGACGCAGGGCGGCATGACGGCCGACGCCCAGAATCAGGCCGTCGACCTGATGCTGAGCTCGCAGAGCGTGATGCTGTCGACGAACCAGGTGATGACCGGCATCGGCGTCATCTTCCTGATCGCCGCCGCGATCATCTGGCTGGCGCCCAAGCCCGCGCATGCGGTCGAGCCCGGCGCTGGCGGCCACTGAACCCCCACCCCGACGAGATCCCATGTACCGCCACCTGCTCGTGCCGACCGATGGTTCGGCGCTGTCGCGCCGTGCCGTCGTGCACGCCATCGCCTGGGCGCGCCGCTTCGGCTCGCGCATCACCTTCTTCCACGCGGAGCACGAGGCACCGGTGCCGTTCGACGGTGCCGGTGTCGTCATCAACCCGCACGCGCTGCAGGAAGCGCAGGACCGGCTGGACGCGGCGGCGCACGACAGCCTGGCCGAGGCCGACGCGCTGGCCTACGAGGCCGGTCTGCAGGCCGACAGCGTCGTGACGATCACGAACAAACCCTGGGAAGGCATCATCCGCTGCGCCGAGCGCCTGGGTTGCGACCTGATCGTGATGGCCTCGCACGGCCGCAGCGGTGCCGCCGCGCTGCTGCTGGGCAGCGAGACGCAGAAGGTGCTGACGCACTCGCGCATCCCGGTGCTGGTGCACCGCTGACGCAGACTCAGCTGCCGCTGCGCAGCTGCGGCGCGACCCAGGCGACGTAGCGCGCGGGGTTCAGCTTCGAGCCCTTGGGCTCCTCGCTGCCGGTGCCGATGGCGGCTTCGGCGGCCTGCAGCAGTGCTTCATGCGTCGACACGCGCACCGCGCCGGCGTCGAGCGCGGCGCCGCAGTCCAGGCAGAAGGCGTGGGCGTGCACCACCCCCGGCGGCGGCAGCCCGGGCACGGTTTCGCGTGCCAGGTGGTGGAAGTGCACCGCCTCGGCGAGTTCGCCGACGAATCGGTACCAGCCCGAGGCACGCACCAGGCGGCCGGCATGCGAGGCGACGACGTGGTCGCAGCGGCTGGCCGCGGCGCGGGCGCCGGAGCCGGGGGCAGGGTGCGATCGGTCCATGGCGGCTCTCGGTGGGTCTGGATGCCGGCTCTCCGTCCCGCGGCGCCCGGTCTTGAGCGCCGGGTCGTAAGCAGACGCGTCCGCCGCCCCCGAGGCGCGGGGGATAGGGGGCGGGAGAGCCTTCATGGACCTGGCGCCGACGGCCGCCTAGGCTGGCCCCGCTCCGGCGGCGGCAGCCGCGGGAGCGCCCCGTCCAAGGAGACCCCATGCGCCACCGTCTGCTCGTTGCGGTCCTGCCCGTTGCCGCCGCCGCCTTTCTTGCCGTCGCGCCGGCCGGCGCCGCCGACGCCGGCACCGTGTTCGTCACCGGCCTGCGCGGCCCGGCCAGCGTCGTGCGCGACGCCGACGGCGTCGCCCACGTGCAGGCGCTGACCGAACGCGACGCACTCTTCATGCAGGGCTGGCTGCATGCCGAGGACCGGCTGTTCCAGGCCGACACCCTGCGCCGCACCGCCAGCGGCACGCTGGCCGAACTGGTCGGCGCCTCGGCGCTGGCGCAGGACGTGCAGCTGCGCACGCTGGGCCTGCGCCGCGCGGCCGAGCAGTCGCTGGCGGCCGCTTCGCCCGAGCTGCGCGCCGGCCTCGAGGCCTACGCCGCCGGCATCAACGCCTGGGTGGGCGCGCACACGCTGCCGGCCGACTACGCGCGGCTGCGGCTCAGCGCTTTCGTGCCCTGGACGCCGGTGGACAGCCTGGCCGTCGCCAAGCTGGTCTCGTTCCAGCTGTCCTTCGACTTCGACACCGATCTCAGCAGCGCCTGGCTCGCCTATCGCGCCGCGCTTGGCGACGACCGGCTCGCGCAGGCGCTGTTCTTCGGCGACATCTACCGCGCCGCACCCTTCGACCCGGCGTCGACGCTGCCCGACGCCGGCGCGCCGCTGCCCTGGGTCGGCAGCGCAGCGGCCGCGAGCCCGGCCGCGCTGCCGGCGACGCTGGCGCCGCTGCTGGCGCGCCAGCTCGAGCGCACGAAACGCGTGCCGCTGCTCGAACGCGTGCTCGCGCGCCGCCAGCACCAGATCGGCAGCAACGAGTGGGCGCTGAGTGCACGCCTGACGGCCGACGGCCGGCCGCTGGTGGCCAACGACCCGCACCTGTCGCTGGGCATGCCTTCCAACCTCTACGACCAGCACCTCAAAAGCGCCGACGGGCTGGATGCGATCGGCAGCAGCTTCCCCGGCGTGCCCTGGATCGTGCTCGGCCAGAACCGGCGCGTCGCCTGGGGCTCGACGACCACCGCCTACGACGTCACCGACGCCTACGCCGAGCGCATCGTGCCGGCCGCGACCGCCAGCGGCCTGGCCTCGGTCTACCAGGGCCGCAACGAGGCCGTCGTGCCGATCCCGATCAGCTTCAAGGTCAACGCGCTCGACCCCGCGCGCAGCGACGCGCTCGACCCCGTGCCGCCGAGCGCCGAAGTGCCGCCCTATGTGCTGCTGGTGCCGCGCCACGGCCCGGTGGTGCAGCTGGACACGGCCGCTGGCAGCGCGATCACCGTCCAGTGGGTCGGCGCCGGCGCGACACGTGAACTCGACGCCTACCGCCTGCTCAACCGCGCCGCCAGCCTGGAGGACGTGCACGCCGCGCTGCAGTACTTCGACGTCGGCTCGCAGAACTTCGTCGTCGGCGACGTCGACGGCCGCATGGCCTGGTTCACCAGCGGCGAGATCCCGCTGCGCGAGGACCTGCAGGCCGGCACCGTGGCCGGCGCGCCGCCCTACCTGGTGCGCAACGGCCAGGGCGGCAACGAATGGCTGAAGAAGGCCGTGCCCGGGCCGACCGACGCCAGCGGCTACGAGACGCTGCCCTTTGCCGAGATGCCGCAGGCGACGGACCCGCCGGCCGGCTTCTTCGTCAACGCCAACAACGATCCGGCCGGGCTGACGCTGGACAACGACCCGCTGAACCAGCGCCGCGCCGGCGGCGGCCTCTACTACCTGGCGCCGGGTTTCGACTTCGGCGCGCGTGCCGGCCGCATCACCCAGCGGCTGCAGGCCGCGATTGCCGCCGGGCCGGTGGCGCGGCACGAGATGGCCCGCATCCAGGCCGACACCGTGCTCGTCGACGCCCAGGTCTTCGTGCCGCTGCTGCTGCGTGCCTACGACGCCGCGCGTGCCGCCGAAGCACCGGCCGCGCTGCAGGCGCTGGCCGTCGACGGCCGCGTCGCCGAAGCCGCCGAACGCCTGCGCCGCTGGGGTTTCGACACCCCGACCGGGATCGACACCGGTTACGACGCGGCCGACTTCGACGGCCAGCCGCGCGCGCCGACACGGCGCGAGATCGACGCCAGCGTCGCCGCGACGATCCACGCCGTCTGGCGCGGCCAGGCGATCGCGCTCGGGCTGGACCGCACGCTGGCCCAGCTCGGCCTGCCGCAGCCGGGCAGCCAGGAGGCGATGAAGGCGCTGCGGCACCTGGTCGAACACGACGGCATCGGCCTGTCCGGCGTCGACTTCTTCGCCTGGACCGGCCTGGCCCAGCCCGCCCAGCGCCGCGACTACGTGCTGCTGAAGGCGCTGCAGGACGCGCTCGAGCGGCTCGCCGGCCCGGCATTCGAGCGCGCCTTCGCGCGCTCGACGAACCAGGGCGACTGGCGCTGGGGCAAGCTGCACCGCATCAGCCTGAACGGCGTCTTCGCCGACGAGAGCATCCCGGGCGCGACGCCGGGTTTCGCGCCGTCGGTCGCGGGGCTGCCCGGGCTCGCGGTCGACGGCGGCCTGGGCACGGTCGACGTCGCCAACCACGGCGCGCGTGCCGCCGACGACGGCGCGTTCATGTTCTCGTCGGGCCCGAACCGGCGCTACGTCGGTGCGCCCGGGCCGGGCGGCATCCCGGCGCGGTCCATCCTGCCGGGTGGTGTCAGCGGCGTGCTCGGCGACGCGGCCTATGCCAGCTTCCTCGGCCGCTGGCTGACGAACGAGAGCTATGCCTTCCGCGTCGAGCCCGGGCAGATCCTGCGCGGGGCGACCGGCCGCACGCTGTATCGGCCGCAGCGCTGAGGCCTAAGGCCCGAGCGCGATCTCAGGCCGGCGGGCGGAGCCCCGCCGCCGGCACGGTGTCGCCGTCGCTGGCAGACTGCGGCTGCAGCTGGAGCCGCCCGATGACCCGACACACTTTTCTTTCGTTTGCCGTCGCCGCCACGCTGGCAGCAGCCGCCCCGGCGGCGCTGGCCGCGCTGGACCTCGGCGCCAAGGCGCCCGACTTCAGCACCGACGCCGCGCTCGCCGGCAAGCCCTTCAAGTTCGCGCTCGCCGAGGCGCTGGCGCGCGGGCCCGTGGTGCTGTTCTTCTTCCCCAAGGCCTTCACCTCGGGCTGCACCGTCGAGGCGCACCAGTTCGCCGAGGCAACGCCGCGTTTCCAGCAGTTCGGTGCCACCGTCGTCGGCATCTCCAACGACGACCTGCCAACGCTGCAGCGCTTCTCGGTCGAGGCCTGCCGCGACAAGTTCGCGGTCGCCTCCGACGCCGACGCCCGCATCATCCGCGCCTACGACGCCAAGATCGCCTTCCTGCCCGGCACGGCCAAACGTGTGTCCTACGTCATCGGCCGCGACGGCCGTGTGGCCTACGTCTACGAGAGCATGGACCCCGACCAGCACGTGGCGAACACGCTGAAGGTCGTCGAGCGCCTGGCGGCGCCGCGCGCTTCAACCGCCGCCGCGCCCCAGCGCTGAAGCCGAGGCGCCGACGCGGCCGTCGAAGGGCGGCAGCGCGGCGCCGGGGGCATCGACCCGTGTTTCGGCCGGCACCGCCACCGGCGCCTGCGGGCGTGTCGGGCTCGGGGTGGCCGGCGGCGTCGCCAGCCCGCGCATCGAACCCCAGGTCTTGGCGTAGATCCAGGTGAACTCGGCGCCGAGCAGGAAGACCTGCGCCGCCCAGTAGACCCAGACGAAGACGATGACGATCGAGCCCGCCGCGCCCCAGCCCGAGGCGACGCCGGTCTTGCCGATGTACAGCCCGATCAGCACCTGGCCCAGGCTGAACAGCAGCGCGGTGAAGGCCGCGCCCAGCCAGACGTCGTGCCAGCGCACCTTCACCCGCGGCATCAGCTTGTAGATCAGCGCGAAGACGAAGGTCGTGATGACGAAGCCCAGCAGCAGGTTGATGCCCTGGGCCAGCACTTCCCAGGCGCCGAACCACACGCCCCACCAGGCGCCGAGCGCCGAGACCGCCGCGCTCAGCACCAGCGAGACCATCAGCAGGAAGGCGATGCCCAGGATCATGCCGAAGGACAGAAAGCGCGCGCGCAGCAGCGCCCAGGGGCCGGAGGGCCGGCCGCGTGTCGGCGCGCGCCAGATGCGGTCGAGTGCGTCCTGCAGTTCGGCGAAGACGGTGGTGGCGCCGACCAGCAGCACGACCAGGCCGACCACGGTGCCGGTGCCGGCGCGGCCGCCGCGGAAGGTGGCGAGCACGCCCTGCACGGCCTCGGCGGCATCGCGGCCCATCATGCGCTGCAGTTCGCCGAAGAGCGCGCGCTGCGCCGCCTCCTCGCCGAAGACCAGGCCGGCGATCGAGATCACCAGCAGCATCACCGGCCCGAGCGAGAACACGGTGTAGTAGGCGAGCGCCGCGCCCATGCTGGGCGCGTAGTCCTCGAGCCAGGCGTAGAAGGCGCGGCGCGCGAGCACCAGCCAGTCGCGTGGGCGCGGGCCGGGGAGTTTCGAGTCGGAGTCGGAGTGGGTCATGGCGGCGCCGCCGGCACAGAGCCGGGCAGCGCCGCGATGGCAAGTGATGTTCCCGCGGTGCGGGAACGGGGTCTCAGGCCTGGACGGCCGGGGTGCGGATCAGGTGGTCGAAGGCCGACAACGCCGCCTTCGCACCTTCGCCGGTGGCGATGATGATCTGCTTGTACGGCACCGTCGTCACGTCGCCGGCGGCGAAGATGCCGGGCACGCTGGTGGCGCACTTCGGGTCGATGACGATCTCGCCGAAACGGCTCAGTTCGACCGTGCCCTTCAGGAACTCGGTGTTTGGCACCAGGCCGATCTGCACGAAGACGCCGGCGAGTTCGACGTGGTGCTGCTCGCCGCTGACGCGGTCCTTGAAGCTCAGGCCGTTGACCTTCTGGCCGTCGCCGGTGATCTCGGTCGTCTGCGCGTTGGTGTGGATCGTGACGTTGGGCAGGCTCTTCAGCTTGTTCACCAGCACCGCGTCGGCCTTCAGCTGGTCGAGGAACTCGATCAGCGTGACGTGCGCGACGACGCCGGCGAGGTCGATAGCGGCTTCGACGCCCGAGTTGCCGCCGCCGATGACGGCGACCTTCTTGCCCTTGAACAGCGGGCCGTCGCAGTGCGGGCAGTAGGCCACGCCCTTGGTGCGGTACTCCTGCTCGCCGGGCACGTTGACGTTGCGCCAGCGCGCGCCGGTGGCCAGGATGATCGTGCGGCCCTTCAGCTCGGCGCCGTTGGCGAGCTTGACGGTGGCGTAGGCGCCCGGCTGCGGCGCCGGCTCGACCGCCGTGACCTGCTGGCCGGCGTTGACCTCCACGTCGTAGGCGCGCACATGGGCTTCGAGCGCGGCGGCGAACTTCGGCCCTTCGGTCTCCATCACCGAGACGAAGTTCTCGATCGCCAGCGTGTCCAGCGTCTGGCCGCCGAAACGCTCGGCAACGATGCCGGTGCGGATGCCCTTGCGCGCGGCGTAGATCGCCGCCGCGGCGCCGGCCGGGCCGCCGCCGACGATCAGCACCTCGTAGGGCTCCTTCTTGGCGAGCTTGGCGGCGTCGCGCGCGGCGGCGCCGGTGTCGACCTTGGCCAGGATCTCGGCAATCTCCATGCGGCCCGAGCCGAAGGGCTGGCCGTTCAGGAACACGGTGGGCACGGCCATGATCTGGCGCGCGTCGACCTCGGCCTTGAACAGGCCACCGTCGACCGCGACGTGGCGCACGCGCGGGTTCAGCACCGCCATCAGGTTCAGCGCCTGCACCACGTCGGGGCAGTTGTGGCAGGTCAGGGACATGTAGGTCTCGAAGACGAAGTCGCCTTCGAGGCCCTGGATCTGCGCGATCGTGTCGGCATCGATCTTGGGCGGGTGGCCGCCAGCCTGCAGCAGCGCCAGCACCAGCGAGGTGAACTCGTGGCCCATCGGGATCGCGGCAAAGCGCACGCCCATGTCGGCGCCGGCGCGGCTGATCGAGAACGAAGGCCGGCGCTCGTCTGCGCCGTCGTAGCGCACGCTGATCAGCGGCGACAGCGGCGCGATGTCCGCGAGCAGTTCGCGCATCTCGGTCGAGGCCGGGCGCTCGTCGAGCGAGGCGACGAGTTCGATCGGCTGCTGCAGGCGCTCGAGATAGGTCTTCAGCTGGGTCTTGAGGTTGGCGTCGAGCATGGCGGTCTTCCTGGTGACGATGCGGGGAGGGCGGTGGTCTTGCCCTGTCGTCAGCACCCGTCCCGCGAGGGGGCTGGCGACAGGGGCCCGGGCGGGCCCTGGCGGCAGAACGCCCGGCCGGGCCGGGCGTCCGTGGGGCACGGCCGCGTACGGCGTGCCGGGGTGCCGTGCGGCGCTTAGATCTTGCCGACGAGGTCCAGCGACGGGGTCAGCGTCGCGGCGCCTTCCTGCCACTTGGCGGGGCAGACCTGGCCCGGGTGCGAGGCCACGTACTGGGCCGCCTTGACCTTGCGCAGCAGTTCGCTGGCGTCACGGCCGATGCCGTTGTCGTGGATTTCGCAGAGCTTGATCTGGCCGTCGGGGTTGATGACGAAGGTGCCGCGCAGCGCCAGGCCTTCTTCTTCGATCATGACGTCGAAGTTGCGCGTCAGCGTGCCGGTCGGGTCGCCGATCAGCGGGTACTTGACCTTCTGGATCGCCGGCGAGGTTTCGGCCCAGGCCTTGTGCGCGAAGTGGGTGTCGGTGGACACGCCGTAGACCTCGACGCCCAGCTTCTGGAACTCGGCGTAGTGGTCGGCCAGGTCTTCGAGTTCGGTCGGGCAGACGAAGGTGAAGTCGGCCGGGTAGAAGACCACGACGCTCCACTTGCCCTTCAGCGATTCTTCGGTGACGTCGAAGAACTTGCCGGTCTGGTACGCGGCGGCCTTGAACGGCTTGACTTGGGTGTTGATCAGCGACATGGGCAAAAACTCCTCTGTTTGGTGGTCGGTGAGAGAGACGCGGTGTGAAGGAGAACGCGACCAGGAAACTGTAGCGGCCGGCGGCGATGTTGGCAGTCGATTGATTCAATCAAGGCCATTGAACCCGGCTATTGCGGCCCCGGAATGAAAAAGCCGCGCGGGCCCGGGAGGCGCGCGCGGCTGGCCCCGAAGGGGAACTTCAGCCTATGAGACCGCGCGAACGCAGCAGTTCGATGACACGGTCGGCCGCACGTTCCGCAGTCAGCTCGGTGGTGTCGATGCGAAGTTCGGGATTCTCGGGCGGCTCGTAGGGCGAATCGATGCCGGTGAAGTTGCGCAGCTCGCCGCGGCGCGCCTTCTTGTACAGGCCTTTGACGTCGCGGCCTTCGGCCACGTCCAGCGGCGTGTCGATGTGGACCTCGATGAACTCGCCCTCGGCGACCAGCGAGCGCGCCAGGCGGCGTTCGGCGCGGAACGGCGAGATGAAGGCCGTCAGCACGATCAGGCCGGCGTCGACCATCAGGCGCGCGACCTCGCCGACACGGCGCACGTTCTCGACCCGGTCGGCCTCGGTGAAGCCCAGGTCCTTGTTCAGGCCGTGGCGCACGTTGTCGCCGTCGAGCAGGTAGGAGTGGCGGCCCATCGCGTGCAGGCGCTTCTCGACCAGGTTGGCGATCGTCGACTTGCCCGCGCCCGACAGCCCGGTGAACCACAGCACCGCGGGCTTCTGGCCCTTCTGCAGCGAGCGTGCGGCCTTGTCGATGTCGACATGCTGCAGGTGGATGTTGTGCGCGCGGCGCAGCGCGAAGTGCAGCGTGCCGGCGCCGACGGTGTTGTTCGTCAGCCGGTCGATCAGGATGAAGCCGCCGGTGTCGCGGTTCGCCTGGTAGGCGTCGAAGGGCACGGCGCGGTCGAGCGCGATGTTGCAGACGCCGATCTCGTTCAGCTCCAGCTGCTTGGCAGCCAGATGCTCCATCGTGTTGACGTTGACCTTGTACTTGGGCTCGGTGACGGTGGCGCTGACGGTGCGTGTGCCCAGCTTGAGCAGGTAGGGGCGGCCGGGCAGCAGCGGCTCGTCGGCCATCCAGACGATCGAGCACTCGAACTGGTCGGCGACCTCGGCCGGAGCTTCGGCCGACGAGATCACGTCGCCGCGCGAGATGTCCACCTCGTCGGCCAGCGTCAGCGTCACCGACTGGCCGGCGACGGCGACGGCCAAGTCGCCGCCGTAGGCGACGATGCGTGCGACCGTGCTCTCGCGGCCCGAGGGCTGCACGCGCACGCGGTCGCCGGGGCGCACGCTGCCGCTGGTGACCAGGCCGCAGAAGCCGCGGAAGTCGAGGTTGGGGCGGTTGACCCACTGCACCGGCAGGCGCAGCGGGCCGGCCTGCAGCCGCGTCTCGTCGATCTCGCAGGTCTCGAGGAAACCCATCAGCGTCGGGCCGTGGTACCAGGCGGTCTGCGCGCTGGCCTCGGTCATGTTGTCGCCGCGCAGCGCCGACAGCGGGATCGTCGTGATGTCGGACAGGCCGATCTGCTTGGCGAAGGCGCGGTATTCCTCGTCGATGCGGTTGTAGACCTGCTGCGAGTAGTCCACCAGATCCATCTTGTTGATCGCCAGCACCACCTTGCGGATGCCGATCAGCGAGACCAGGAAGCTGTGGCGGCGCGTCTGCGTCAGCACGCCCTTGCGAGCGTCGATCAGGATCACCGCGACGTCGGCGGTGGACGCGCCGGTGATCATGTTGCGCGTGTACTGCTCGTGCCCCGGCGTGTCGGCGACGATGAACTTGCGCCGGTCGGTGCTGAAGAAGCGGTAGGCGACGTCGATCGTGATGCCTTGTTCACGCTCGGCGGCCAGGCCGTCGACGAGCAGCGCGAAGTCGATGTCGCCGCCTTGCGTGCCCCACTTCTTGGAGTCGGCTTCGATCGCCGCGAGCTGGTCCTCGAACAGCATCTTCGACTCGTACAGCAGGCGGCCGATGACGGTGCTCTTGCCGTCGTCGACCGAGCCGCAGGTGATGAAGCGCAGCAGGCTCTTCTTCTCGTGCAGCGCGAGGTATTGCTCGATGTCGCTGGCGATCAGGTCGGAAACGTGGGCCATCGAAAACTTCCGTTTGAGGCAGTGCGCCCGCAGTCAGCGAGCGCTTGGAAACGTGGCGAGGCGGGCAATCAAGCCGCTGGCGCGGATCCGGCTCTGCCGGGCCGCTGCCAGAGCCCCCTCGGGGGGTGGCGACCGGAGGGAGCCTGGGGGCTAAAAGTACCCCTCTTGCTTCTTCTTTTCCATCGACGCGGCGCTGTCGTGGTCGATCATGCGGCCCTGGCGTTCGCTGGTGCGCGTGAGCAGCATCTCCTGAATGATGTCGACCAGCGTCTCGGCCTCGGACTCGACCGCACCCGACAGCGGGTAGCAGCCCAGCGTGCGAAAGCGCACCTTCTTCATCATCGGCTGCTCGCCGGGCTTCAGGCGCATGCGCTCGTCGTCGACCATGATCAGCGTGCCGTCGCGTTCGACCACCGGGCGCTCCGCGGCGAAGTACAGCGGCACGATCGGGATGTTCTCGAGCTGGATGTACTGCCAGATGTCGAGCTCGGTCCAGTTCGAGATCGGGAACACGCGGATCGACTCGCCCTTGTGCTTGCGGCCGTTGTAGAGGTGCCAGAGTTCGGGGCGCTGGTTCTTCGGGTCCCAGCGGTGCTGCGCGGTGCGGAACGAGAAGATGCGTTCCTTGGCGCGGCTCTTCTCCTCGTCGCGGCGGGCGCCGCCGAACGCGGCGTCGAAGCCGTGCAGGTCCAGCGCCTGCTTCAAACCCTGCGTCTTCCACATGTCGGTGTGGATCTGCGAGCCGTGGTCGAACGGGTTGATGCCGCGCTCCATCGCCTCGGGGTTGTGATAGACGATGAGCTCCATGCCGAGTTCGCGCGCCATGCGTTCGCGCAGCGTGTACATGTCGCGGAACTTCCAGGTCGTGTCCACGTGCAGCAGCGGAAACGGCGGCGGCGCGGGATAAAACGCCTTGCGCGCCAGGTGCAGCATCACCGCGCTGTCCTTGCCGATCGAATACAGCATCACCGGCTTGTCGGCCTCGGCAACGACTTCGCGCAGGATGTGGATGCTCTCGGCCTCCAGGCGCTGCAAATGGGTGAGGCTGATCGGTGCTGGCATAGGCGTCTTCGTGGGTGTTCGCGTGCTGCGTCGCAGCAAGGTATGTGCCGCGGGCCGTGAGTATCCCCCAATGATCCGGGGCCTGCCCGCCCCACCGCTCGCGGGGGGTGTGGGGCCTGCGGCGTCAGCCGTAATCGGTTATTGCAAAGCTAAAGTCGGCGGCAGGAGGACCTGAAATGACCGAAGACCGAGTGGCCGACGACAGCTTTCTGAACGACGTGGTGGCCATTGCGCGCCGTGCTGGTGCATTGATCATGGAGATTTACGCGACCGATTTTTCGGTGCGCGACAAAAGCGATTCGTCGCCTGTGACCGAGGCCGACGAGCGTGCCGAGAAGCTGATCGTGCCGGCGCTGGCCGCGCTTGCGCCCGAGGTGCCGGTGGTCGCCGAGGAGGCCGTCGCCGGTGGCGCGGTGCCCCAGGTCGGTGACTGGTTCTGGCTCGTCGACCCGCTCGACGGCACCAAGGAGTTCATCAGCCGCAACGGCGAGTTCACCGTGAATATCGCCTTGGTGCACCGCGGCGAGCCGGTGCTGGGCGTGGTCTTCGCACCCGCGCTGGACCGCCTGTTCGCCGGTGCCCGCGGGCAGGGCGCGCGCGTCGAGCAGGCCGGCGTGGTGCGCGCCATCCGCTGCCGCGAGGTGCCGACTGAGGGCCTGACCGTCGTCGCCAGCCGCTCGCACGGCGACGCCGCAGCGCTCGACGCCTTCCTCGCCGGGCGCAAGGTCGCGGCGCTGGCCAACGCCGGCTCCTCGCTCAAGCTGTGCCTGGTGGCGGCCGGTGAGGCCGACCTCTATCCGCGCCTCGGACGCACGATGGAGTGGGACATCGCCGCGGGCCATGCGGTGCTGGCCGCTGCCGGGGGTGCCGTCCACACGGTTGCCGGCGCGCCATTGCGTTACGGCAAGCCCGGTTTCGACAACCCGCACTTCTTCGCTTCGGCGCAGGCCTGAAAAACCCCCGTGGTCGCGGGGGATGGTCCCGCACTTGCATGAGGTTTGCGTGCAGTTGGTCTGTTTCCGCAATGCGTGTGGTCGCTAACAATGCGTTCACGGTTGTCATAAGAGTCTTACGAATGCGTATGAGCGTTGGGAAAATCGCGGCCTGGTCCGCGAGAGGGCTGGTCTTTGCCGTCGCCATGGCGCTCGCTGCCTGCGGCGGTGGTCGCAGCGCGAGCGAAACGCGCGAGCAGGCCAACATCACGATCACCCAAACGGTGCAGGCGAGCTCGCCGGCGGGCGAGGCGGTCACATTCACCGTCGTCGTGCTGAACAGCGCGCAGGTCGCATCCAAGGCCTTCACGCTCGCCTGGGCGCTGAGCGGCGCCGAGACCGGCGACCCGACGGTCACCTGCACCACGGCCAGTTCCGCGGTCTGCCCGACGACGCTGGCCGCGACCTCGACGATCGACAGCCTGCCGGCGCAGCGCCAGCTGATCTTCAAGTACACGGTGACGATCCCGGCGGCCACGCGCGGCGCCGTCGTCGCCACGGCCGTCGCGACCAACCCGGACGAAGCCGACTCGAGCGACAACAGCGCCAGCGCGACGACCACCGCGGTCAGCGCCGACACCGCCACCTACCAGGTCTACGCCGCCGACGGCCGTGGCTACGAGATGGTGGTCGACTTCGACGCCGGCAGCTACACGATGACCGGCACCGGTGTCACCGACAGCCGCACGTTCACGCTCGATGCCGACAGCGGCAACTACCTCGTCGGCAGCGGCAGCGAGCGCCTGCGCACCGCCGACGGGATCGTCGTCGGCTCGCACGCCTTCAACGGCACGCTCACGCCCTATATCGCGGCGCGCAGCTTCCTGACCTCGACCACGGGTGCCGCCGGCAACTACAACCTGATGTTCCGCCGCGTCGCCAGCGACGGCAGCGGCGCGACCACGCACCCGGCGACGGCACGCGTGTCCGGCAACACGCTGCAGATCTGCGAGAACGACAACGAGGTGCTGTACGCGACGTCCTGCGGCAGCGGCTACCTGAAGAGCTACACGCTGACGGTCAGCGACGGCGTCTTCACCGCGGTGGCGACGACCGCCGGTGCCCCGGGCTTCGTCTTCCGCATCGCCTATGCGGGCGAATCGAAAGTGCTGCTGTCCGTGGGCGCCAGCACGCTGGCCGACAGCCGGCTGCAGTGGTTGGCCGGCCTGCAGGATGGCCAGGCGAGCTTCATCTCCGGTAGCTACCAGGGCACTGGGCTGCTGTCCGGCAGCACCGACTGGGTGGCGATCACGCTGGACTCCGACGCCGGCACCTACACCGTCAACAGCACCTCGCTCACCGACCAGGGCGTGCTGAGCTCCTCCGCCACGCAGCAGCCCAACGCCTTTTTCTACACCGAACTGACGACCCAGTACGTCGGCTCGCCCGTCTGGGTGCTCCAGAACTACCCGCTGCTGATCGTCGGTGGTGCACCGCTGGTCTCCGGCAGCGTGACCAACCTCAGCGGCCTGCTGCAGATCGCGCTGCCCTGAGCGCGCGCACCAACGCAAGCCAAGGAACCAGGATGAGCCTGAACCACATCGTCTTCATCGTGCTCGACAGCTGCCGCTACGACAGTTTCGTCGCCGCGAAAACGCCCAACGCCGACCGCCTCGGCGCGGCGCAGAAACGTTATTCCTACGCGTCCTGGACGGCGCCCTCGCACCACACCTTCGCGATGGGCATGCTGCCGCACACCAGCCCGAAGGAGATCTTCGCGTCCGAGGTCTACAAGGACGAGTTCGCGCAGTGGCGCGAGCGCACCGGCTGCGCCGACATCGCGTTCAAGGAGTTCCTGCCCGACCTGTCGCTGCCCAAGGTGCTGCGCAAGCTCGGCTACCGCACCGTGGCCAAGGTCTCGATGCCGGTGCTCAACAAGAGCACGCTGCTCAGCCGCGACTTCGACGAGTACAAGCTCATGCCCAATCACAACGACTTCAAGGGCATGGTCGCGGAGATGGAGTTCCCCGAGGACGAGCCGCACTACTACTTCATGAACGTCGGCGAGACGCACTACCCGTACATGCTGTCGGGCGCCGACCTGCCGCATATCTCGGGGCTGCACGGCGCGTTGAAGGGCATGGACGCGGTCGCCGAGGCGACCCAGGGCCAGCGCGGCTTCGAGCCCGGCCAGATGGAGATGCTGCGGCTGCAGCAGATCAAGTGCATCGAGTACTGCGACGCGCTGATCGGCCGCATCATGGACATGGCCCCGGCCAACACCCACTTCATCGTCACCGCCGACCACGGCGAGCTCTTCGGCGAAGACGGCTACTTCGGCCACGGGCCGATCATGCACGAGAAGTGCTTCGAGGTTCCGTTCGTCGAGGGACGGCTGGGCTGAATGGCCGCACCCCTGTTCCTGCTGGCGCCGCCGCGGTCCTACACCTCGCTGATGAACGCGATGCTGGGCCAGCATCCGCAGTGCTTCGGCCTGCCCGAGCTGTGCCTGTTCAACGTCGAGCGGCTCGTCGACCTGTGGGTGCGCACCACCGACGAGATGGGCAGCGAGGCCAAGACACGCCACGGCCTGCTGCGTGCCGTCGCCGAGATCTACGGCGGCGAGCAGACGATGGACAGCGTGCGCATGGCCACCCACTGGTGCGCGGCGCGCCAGAACCTGACCTCGGGCGAGATCTACCGCGAACTGGTCGACAAGATCGACCCGCTGATCGCGGTCGAGAAGAGCCCGGCCTACACGGTGGACATCCAGCGCCTGCTGCGCATCCGCGAAGCCTTCCCCGACGCGCGCTACCTGCACCTGACGCGCCATCCGGTGGGGCAGTGCAAGTCGGTGATGAGCTTGTACGAGGGCACCTTCGCGCTCTTCGTCAACTCGATCGACTTCCTCGAGGACCGCGCCATCGTCGAGCCGCAGTTCGCCTGGTACGACCTGAACATCAACATCCTGAACTTCCTCGACACCATTCCCGCCGAGCGCCAGATGCGCATCCGCGGCGAGGACGTGATGAACGACCCGCCGAAGTTCCTCGGCATGATCTGCCGCTGGCTGGGCATACGCGACGACGCCGATGCGCTGGGCGAGATGATGCATCCCGAGCGCTCGCCCTTCGCCTGCTTCGGGCCGCTGGACGCGATGTTCGGCAACGACCCGAACTTCCTCTCCGGCCCCACCTTCCGCCCGCACAAGGTGAAGGTGCCGCCGCTGGACAAGCCGGTGCCCTGGCGCGAGGACGGCCTGGGCCTCAAGCCCGAGGTGGTCGAGCTCGCCCGCGAGTTCGGTTATTGACATGAGGCCCCCAAGCTCGCTTTCGCTCGCTACCCCCCAAGGGGGCCGTCCGCCGGCGGACCGGCAGAGCCGGATCCGTGGCGGGAAGCTTGATCGCGTCGATTCCAGCGTCGATGGCGGCACGCTGCCCGCGGGCAACCGTGCATCGAATACTTGAACTCGAAATGAGTGATTCCGACAACCCACCGCTGGGCGAGCGCCCCAAGCTCGGGCCTATCGACGGCAGCCCGGTGACGACGCACCCCGACCTGAGCCGGCTGTCGCCGGCGCAGCGTGGCCTGCGCGATGCGCTGCTGCGCGAGTTCAAGGCCCGCAAGGCCAAGAAGTTCGTCGAGAAGCAGGTCCACTACATCAACGGCAACCGCCAGGTCGCCGAGTCCATCAAGATCCTCTTCGACGAGCACGGCCAGCCGCCGGCGAACGCGCCGATCGAAGACATCGTCGAGGAGCGCCGCCAGCTCGAATACCAGGTCCGCTGGTTCGAGGCGATGCTGCTGGAGCTGCAGACGCGGCTGCTGCGCGTGCGCGAGATCGAGGCGCTGGCGCTCGACATCCTCGAGCGCAGCCCGCGCGACTAGAGCCCCCGCCCCATGCATTCCAAACGAACTCCCGTCGCGCTCGCCGCCTTCGTGGCGCTGGCCCTGGCCGGCTGCACCACCGGCCCCGACTACCGCCGCCCGGCGCTCGACCTGCCGCCGGCCTATGCCGTCGCCGCGTCGGCGCCGCAGCCGGCCGAGACCGCGGTGCTCGACACCGCCTGGTGGTCCGCCTTCGGCGACCCGCAGCTCGATGCGCTGGTGCACGACGTGCTGGCGAACAACCCCGACCTGCGCATCGCCGCGCACCGCGTCGAGCAGCTCGACGCCTTCCTGCAGGTGGCGCGCTCCGAGCAGGGCCCGCAGGTCGCCTACGAAGGCCAGCGCACGCGCGACACGCTGAGCGAGAACCGCCAGTCGCCGCTGAACCGCGGCACCCAGCCGGTCGACAACAACTACACGATCTCCGGCGGCATCTCCTGGGAGCTGGACCTGTGGGGCAAGCTGCGCCGCTCCGACGAGTCGGCGTTCGCCAACCTGATGGCCGGCCAGGAAGGGCGGCGCGCGCTCGAGATGGCGACGGTCGCCAAGGCCGCGGCCGGCTATCTGCGGCTGCTGTCGCTGGACATGGAACTGGAGCTGCTCAAGCGTTCGGTCCAGGTCGAGGCCGACACGGTGGCGCTGGCGCAGTCGCGTTTCGACAGCGGCGGCAGCTCCGAGCTGCCGGTGCTGCACGCGCGCTCGGTGTGGCAGCAGCGCGGTGCCGAGATCCCGGCCAAGGAAGCCGAGATCGCGGCGATGGAGAACGCGCTTGGCGCGCTGGCCGGCCGCAACCCGGGGCCCGTGCCCCGCGCCCGGCTCGACGCGCTGCGGCTGCCGGTGGTGCCCGCCGGCCTGCCGGCGGACCTGATCGCGCAGCGGCCCGACCTGCGCGAGCGCGAGCAGGAGCTGGTTTCGGCCAACGCCCGCATCGGCATCGCCAAGGCGCAGTTCTATCCGACGATCTCGCTGACCAGCAGCTCGGGCTTCGCCAGCAACGAACTCGGCAAGCTCGACCAGCTGACCTCCAACTTCGGCAGCTTCGGCCTGCACTTCTTCGGCCCGGTGTTCAGCAGCGGCCGCCTGAGCGGCCAGGTGCGTGAAGCCGAGGCGCTGCAGCGCCAGGCGGCCGTCGAGTTCCTGAAGTCGGTGCAGCTCGCGCTGCACGAGGTGCAGGACGCCCTCGTCAAGCGCCAGAAGACCGAGGGCCAGCTGCTGCTGCGCGACGAGAACATCGCCGTTCTGCAGCGCCAGCGCGACGTCGCGCTGCGGCGCTACGAACTGGGCCGCGACGACTACTTCGACGTGCTCGACGCCGAGCGTTCGCTCGCCTCGGGCCTGCAGCTGCAGAACCAGACGCGCTACGCCCGTGCCGACGCGCTGGTCTCCCTCTACAAGGCCCTGGGCGGTGGCTGGTCGCTGCCGGCCGTCACCGCCACCACCGCCTCCACCGCCCAATCGACGACGAGCCCCCGATGAGTGACCAAACCAAGCTGGTGGCGCTGCCCGCCTACCTGCCGCGCCGCCTCCAGGCCTTCCGCATCGTCCGGGGCGACAAGACGAGCTACGTGCTGCGCGACAAGCTCGCCGACAAGACGCACGACCTGGAGCAGTGGCAGTTCTTCGTGCTCGAGGTGCTGCCCGGCTGCGAGACCGCCGAGAAGCTGCTGTCGGTGTTTGCCGACCGCTTCGGCCGCGAGATCAGCGAACACGAGGTGATGACCTTCTTCGCCCAGCTCGCCGACCAGAAGCTGCTCGACGACGAGGCCGCCAAACACCCGCTGCTCAAGCCGTTCACGCGCCAGGGCTACGCGCTGGAGCAGGGCCTGATCAAGCCCAAGTCCTTCGAGGAGCTGGCCGTCAAGCTGGCGAACCAGGCGCCGCGCCCCGGCGCACCGGCGCCGGCGCCGGCGGGCCCGCCGACACCCGGCGCGCCCGACGAGCTGCCCGAGGACGCGGTGCTGCCGGCCGGCATCAACGAAGCCGACAGCCTGGACCCGCGGCAGACGCGCCAGCTGTTCAAGTTCTTCGCGATGCAGCCGGTCGCCGCGGCGCTGCTGCCCATCGTCGAGCCGCTGAAGTACGCGATCTACCTGCTGCCGCTGCTGGCGCTGGCGGCGCTGTTCCTGGCGCTGAAGAACGCGTCCATCCTCTGGAGCGACATCACCTCGCTGCGCAGCGCGACGACGCTGGCGGTGCACGCGCTGTTCAGCCTGGTGACGATCAACCTGGCGGTGGTCGTGACGCAGTCGCTGGTGGCGCAGAAGTTCCGCGCCAGCCTGGGCGACTTCGGCCTGGGCCTGCGCTTCGGCTTCTTCCCGCGTTTCATGGTGCCGATCCGGCACACGATGCAGCTCGCACGGCGCGAGCGCATGTGGATGCACGCCGGCCCGCTGCTCACGCGCGTGCTGCTGTTCAGCATCGGCGTGCTCGTCTGGTACAACGCCCGCGGCCGTTTCGAGGGCCTGGCCAACATCGGCCTGGGCCTGACCTTCCTGTGCGCGGTGAACCTGCTCGTCGAAGGCGGCAACCCGCTGGTCAAGGGCAACGGCTACCACCTGCTGGCCGCCTTCGTCGACGAACCGCAGCTGCGCGGCAAGGCCTACCGCGCCTTCCTCGACCGCGTGCGCGGCGGCGCCAGCACCGAACGCGGCCAGGCGCTGCTGGCGACCTTCGCGCTCGCCAGCTTCATCTATGCCTACCTGGTGGTGCTGCTGATCGTCTACGTCAGCGGCCACTTCCTGCTCAAGGAGATGCGCCTGGGCGGTGCGGCGCTGATCGTCGTCGTCGGCCTGGGCGTGTTCCTGACGGTGCGCACGACGCGGCGCTTCAAGATGATCACGCGCGCCTACGAACGCTCGCAGCAGTTCGAACGCTGGCGCAAGCGGGCGCTGCCGGCCGAGGCCGGCGAGGCGGTGCAGAGTGCCGAGGCGCCGCAGAGCCGCACCTGGTACTACATGAAGCGGGCGCTGATCGTCACCTTCATCCTGATGCTGTTCCTGCCCTATCCGTACGACGCGGGCGGCGACTTCGAGATCTTCCCGGCCGAGCGCCAGGTCATCACCACCGACGTCGGCGGCGTCATCGAGCAGATCAACTACGACGGCGGCGAACGCGTGGCCAAGGGCGCCGTCATCGCGCGTGTCGCCAGCACCGACCTGAAGGCCCAGATCAGCGTCTTCGACGCCCGCATCTCGGCGCAGAAGGCCGTCATCGCCGACCTGAAGTCGCGGCCGCGCAAGGAAGAGGTCGCGGTCGCGCAGAGCGACCTGGAGACCGCGCGCCAGCGTGCCCGCTTCAGCGGCGAACGGGTGCCGCGCCTGGAGCGCATGTTCAAGGAACGCACGATCTCGTTCGAGGAACTGGACACCGCGCGCAAGGAAGCCGAGGTCGACCGCGGCGAGGTCGCGCAGCGTGAAGCCGCGCTCGCGCTGGTCAAGTCCGGCACGCCGCCGGACCGTGTCGCGGCCGAGGAGGCGACGCTCGCCGCCCTGGTGCAGCAGCGCGCCGAGGTCGAGGGCCGCGCCGGCCGCACCGTGATGACCATGCCCTTCGACGGCACCATCCTGTCGCTGCACCTGAAGGACCGCCTGAACAGCGTGCTCGACAAGGGGGCGCCGTTTGCCACCGTCGAGAGCAGCGGCCGCATGACGGTCGAGGTCGACGTGCCCGAAGGCGAGATCGGCTACGTCAAGGTCGGGGCACGCGTGCGCGTGCGGCCCAACGCCTTCAACGACCGCACCTTCGAAGGCAAGGTCGACCGCATCGACACCAAGGTGACGACGCAGCCGATCGGCCGTGTCGTCAAGGTCACCGCCGTCGTCGACAACACCAGCGGCGAGCTGAAGTCGGGCATGACGGGTTATTCCAAGGTCGACGCCGGCACGATGCCGGTGTGGCAGGCCTTCAGCCAGGCCGTGATCCGCTTCGTCAACGTCCAGGTCTGGTCGTGGCTGCCTTGATCGGCTGAAGCCGGCGCTCCCGCGGGAGCGTCGGCCACGGGCGGCCGGCGGCCGCCCGTGCGTTTGTTCGCGGACCGGTGGACAGTGTCATGGGTATCATTTTTGATGTCTGGAGCTGCCATCGGTTTTCGCATGTCATTGCTGACCCGCCTTCGTATCGGTGCCCGCATGGCGCTGGCTTTCGGCCTCATCGTCGCCCTGATGCTGGTCGTGCTCGCCGCGGTGCTGCTGCAGGTCGGGCGCGTCGAGCGCCTGAACCAGGAACTGGTCGAGGCCCAGGCCGAGCGCCTGTCTCTGGCCAACGAGTGGTACCAGAACATCGCCGTCAACTCGCAGCGGGCGCTGGCGATCGGCCTGTCCACCGACGAAGCGCTGGAGGCGGTCTTCCGCGACAAGATCAAGTCGGTGTCGGCGCGCACCAGCGAGATCCAGAAGCGCTACATCGAGCTCGAGACGACCGAGGAAGGGCTGCGCGGCATCGAGGCCATGGGCCAGGTGCGCCAGCGCTACCTCGACCAGCGCAAGGCCTTGCTGGCCGCGCGGGGCGACGCCGCCAAGGTGGCCGCCGAGGGCCAGTTGTTCCAGAAGCTGACGGCCGAGTACATCGACCAGGCGGGCAAGGTGCTGGACTACCAGCGCCAGCGCCAGCGCGAGCTCGGCGCCGGCGTCCAGGCGGCGACGAACGCGCTGCGCTGGACGACCGCCGTGATCTCGCTGCTCGCGATCGTGGCGGCCGCCATCATGGGCTGGACGCTGTCGCGCGGCATCACGGCGCCGCTGGCGGCGTTGCAGAACACCGCCCGCCGCATCGCCGGCGGTGACCTGGCCGAGGCCATCGAGATGCAGCCGGGCAAGGTCGAGACGGTCGAGCTCGGCAACGAGATCGTGCGCATGCAGCAGGCGCTGCGTGCGCTGGTCGGCCAGGTGCACGAGGTCGCCGAGTCGATCGAGGTCGCCAGCAGCGAGGTCGCCGCCGGCAACGCCGACCTGAGTGCGCGCACCGAGAGCACCGCCTCCAGCCTGGAGGAAACGTCCAGCACGATGCAGTCGCTCACCGGCACGGTGCGCCAGACGGCCGAGTCGGCGCGCAGCGCCGACGGCCTGGCGCGCTCGGCGGGCACGGTCGCCAGCAACGGCGGCACCGTGGTCCGGGACCTGGTGCGTTCGATGGAAGCGATCAACAGCAGCAGCCGGCGTGTCGCCGAGATCATCGGCACGATAGACGGCATCGCCTTCCAGACCAACATCCTGGCGCTCAATGCTGCGGTCGAAGCGGCGCGCGCGGGCGAGCAGGGCCGTGGGTTCGCCGTCGTCGCCGGCGAGGTGCGTTCGCTGGCTCAGCGTTCGGCCGAAGCCGCGCGCGAGATCAAGGCGCTGATCGACGACTCGGTGCGCGAGGTCGACTCGGGCACGCGCAGCGTCGGCGATGCCGGGCGCTCGATGGACGAGATCGTCGCCGCGGTGCAGCGTGTCGGCGAGGTCGTCGACGGCATCAGCGCGACCACCGCCGAGCAGAGCGACAGCATCGCCGGCGTCAACGCGGCCATCGTGCAGATCGAGCAGTCGACGCAGCAGAACGCCGCGCTCGTCGAGCAGTCGACCGCGGCCGCAGCCAGCCTGCGCGAGCAGGCGCGGCGGCTGACCGGGCTCGTCGGGGGTTTTCGCCTGCGCTGAAGACGGCTACTTGGACAGCGGCGCGCCCAGCCCGGTGTCCACGTACCAGACGCCGTCGTTGACGCCGTCCGGATAGGTGTCCGTCACCGGCACCATCCGGTTGTAGTAGATGAACGGGCCCTTGGCGGTGATGAAGTACTCCGGATCCAGACGCACACGCGGCTTGGTCGTGTCGTTCGTCAGCATCTTGAAGTTCTGCTTCAGCGGGTCGATGCCGCTGATCGCCAGGTGCGTCGGGTAGCTCTTGTCCCAGAACTTGTTGGACGGGCTGACGACGGTGAAGATGTACGAGCGGCCGTTGTGGCTGAAGACCTCGGGCGACCAGAAGTAGGGCAGCTGGGTCGGCGGCGTGATCGTCTTGATGACGGTCCAGCGCTTGACGCCGTCGGTGCCTGCGATCTTGCGGTAGACGAGGATCTTGCGGCGGAAGTCCGCCATCGTGAAGAACAGGTACTCGTTGTTGTACTCGGGCGCCTTCCACATGAACGCGCCGTACTTGCCGACGGTGTCGAAGGTCAGCTGCTCGACGGCGCCGCTGTCGGTGTCGTAGGTGTAGACCTGGTCGACGAGCTGCGGGTCGGCGGGGTTGTGGCCCTGGAAGATGATCGTGCGCGTGCCCGGCACCCAGCGGCGCGAGTTGCCGCCGGTCAGGTCCGAGATCGGCATCGCGACCTCGGTGCCGGCGTTCGACATCCGGCGCCAGAACAGCGCGCTCTTGTCGGCGCTGATGTAGTTGACGCGCGGGTCGGTGTCGCTGTCGTCCTTGGAGCCGTCCGGCGTTGCGCGGCCGGCCGAGTTCGGCAGCACCGCCGCGCTCCAGCTGCCGTTGACCAGCGTGGCGATGCCGATCTGCGCCGTCGCTTCGCTGTGCGCGACGCCGCTCTGGTAACGCGTGTAGACGATGCGCGAACCCGCGGCGCCCGACATCCATTCGGGGCCGTTGCCGAAGTCGGCCACCGGCGCCGTGTCGGTGTCGACGAGCACACCGTGGCCGTCGGGCGGGTAGAACGCGCCGGTCTGGAAGTCGATGTTGCCCAGCCAGAGCTGGCCGTCGGCCGCGGTGAAGGCGAACAGCGCGTTGCCCAGGCCGCCGTTGCAGCTCGAGCACAGCTTGCCGTTGCGCGCGGAATCGAACTCGTAGTCGGGGATCGCCGACTTCGTCACCTGGACCTCGGGCAGCGTGGTCGTGGCGGCCGGGCTGGCACCGGCGAAGGCGAGCAGGGCGGCGGCGCAGGCGGACGTGAAGCCGCCCCTGCGCAAGAGGCGTGAAGAGCGTGCGGCGGGCATTCGTGGAACTCCAGGTGTTCGGGGCATCGTAGCAAGCGCTGGGCAGCGTCCAAGGGGGCGCGGGGCCATCAACTCACGGGGGGAGGAATGCAATTGGCGCGCCGCAGGCCCCCCGTGTTCGTGTGTCCGGACCAGCGGCGTGCGTTGCCCTCGAACCGGGGGCTCGTTAAGGTTCGGTTACACCCGCGGCGGCCCCGGGATTGCTTCGTATGCCGCCTTCACCACCGAATCGTCCCGAGGTTTCATGCCCCACCGTTCCGTCCTGACACACGTGCTGCGCGCGTGCCGGCCGTCGCTGGCCGCCCTCTCGCTCGCGGCCCTTGCGGTGCAAGCGCCGGCTCAGACCTGGTCGCCCAACGAGAGCCAGGCTTCGGCCGAGGCCGAGCTGATCGACTACGAGTTCAGCCAGACGCGGGCCCAGATCGCCTGGAACGACACGCTCGGCAATCTCTGGGTCGCCAACGTCGACCGCGCGACCGGCAAGTTCATCCCGGCTGACGGCCGCGGCCTCGTCGTCGATCCCGACTCGATGACATTCCAGGACGCGCAGAAGACCAAGAACGGCCCCGAGTGGGTGCCGACGGCTGCGGGCGACATCCTCGTGCACACCAAGTACGTCGGCCGCCACACCGACGGCAACTCGCGCATCGGCGTGGCCGTGCCCCGGACCGACGGCACCTGGACGAGCACCGTGCTGTCCGATGCGGTGCGCAAGGCACCGTACGGGAGCAACGTCGTCGGCGACCCGGCCTCGCGCATCAGCTACGTCGACAACCGCGAGGTCCACTACTGGGCCGAGACCGCGAGCCCGGCCAGCGAACGCCGCATCGCCGACTTCCCCGACTCCAACTACCCGGTGCGCCATGTGATCTGCTCGCGCCCGGACATCCCCGGCACGCGCGCCGTCGTCTACCCGGTGACGGTGAACGGTGTCGACCAGGTCTTCTATCGCGACTTCGACAGCAACAGCTCGCAGCAGCTGACCTTCGACGCCGGCCAGAAGTACGAGGTCTGGATGTGGTGCGCGCCGGAGTACGGCCACGAACTCGTGTTCTTCACGCTCGTCGACCAGACCGAGCTGCGCGTCTACCGCAAGGTCTCGGGCCAGTGGACGGCGGTCTACAGCCAGCCGGCGCCCAAGGGCAACCAGATCTTCTCGCCCGAGCCCTTCACCTGGAACGGCCGGTCCTTCATCTTCATGGCGCAGTCGGTGCGGCCGAACAAGTTCCGCTCCGAAGTCTGGATCTCCAGCATCGACGCCACGGCGCCGGTGTTCAAGCGCATCACGCCGACCGAGCCGCTGCGCACGCGCACCGACCCCGAGGTCTTCATCACCGACGCCGGCCCGCGCATCTACTTCAACAAGCTGACGCCGGACGTCTCGGACTCGGGCCGCTACAAGCCCTGCCGCAAGCCGAACTGCTCCGAAGGCGTCTGGTTCGCCGACCCGGGCTTGTGACCCCGGGTCGCGCGCCCCGGCAGCTGCCGGGGCGCGTCAAGGCGCCGGCACGCTGAACAGCATCAGCCGCTGCACGCCCGAGATGTCGTACTGCTGCAGCACCGGCATCGTGCCGCTGGCCTTGGCCGGCAGCTCGATGCGCGCGGTGTTGTAGTTGATGCCGGGCACGGCGGGCACCAGTGCCAGGTCGTAGCTCGGGTCCCAGTTCTCGCCCAGCGCGTCGCCGACCTCGAGGCTGCCCTTGCCGCGCTGCACGCTGTAGCCCACGACCGGCCGGCCGTCGAACAGGCCGAGTTGCGCGTACGCGACCTTGCGCGCGTCGTCGACCAGGCGCGGGCCGCTCCAGGCCAGCGTCGCCGGGTCCCAGCGGAAGTGCAGCACGTCGTAGTTCTCGACGGTGATCAGGTGCACGCCGCCGCCGGCGTCGGTGACGACGTTGAAGTGGCTGGCATAGGGATCGGAGACGGTGCTGTCGACGCTGCCGACGAAGAGCGTCTCGGTCTGCCAGGGCGTGGTCGGCGCCTCGGTCAGCGCGTGGCGCGAGAAGTAGGTGAACTCGCGCACGGTCCAGACCATGCCGATGCCGCCGGGCACCGCCACCGGCCGCGCGCTGCGCTCGACGGCGCGGTTGTCGACGGGGCCGAAGCCGAGCCCGGGGTCGGTCCAGCCGCCGCCGGCGGGCCGGAACACGACGCGCAGCTGGCCCTGGTTGCTGAGCTTGTTGCGCGCCAGGAAGCCGACCCACAGCCCGCCCTGTTCGTCGACGGCGAGCGCCGGGTTCAGCGCCGCCAGGCGCCCCGAGGCGAAGGCGGTCTCGCTCGCCAGCAGCGTCCAGGCGCGGGCCACGGCGTCGTAGCGCAGCTGCTCGTGCATCACGGCGTTCGCCGCGGTGTGATAGACGATGTGGGCCTCGTCGCCCGCGGGCTGCACGTCGCCGGTCGACTTGTCGTCGGTACCGGCGAAGGCATGGGACAGCTGCCAGCTGATGCCGCCGTCGTGGCTGCTGTAGAGCGCCAGGCCGCCGGGCGCGTAGTGGCCGCGGTTCATCACCAGGTGCAGCGCGCCGTCTGCGGTGAGCCACAGGTGCTGCTGGTGGCGGTAGGAGATGACGCGCTCGTTGTCGCTGGCGAGGTCGGTCTCGACGGCACGGATCTGGGTGCCGGCCCAGGCCGACGCCGTGAACAGGCAGGCCGCGGCAAGCGCGGCGGCGGCCAATCGGCCGTGACGGCGGCGCGCGCGCCGCGATGCGGTGATGGACATCGTGTTCCCTCCGGATCTGGTTTTGCGCGGCCGACGGTGGCCCGCGCGACCGGGCGCGAGCACGCTCCGGGCCGGTTGCGGCGGCCCGCTCCCCCCGGTTCCCGGGATCGCACGCGCCGAGCGGCGCAAACGGCATCGGACTTGCACGGGACGTTTTGTGTCGCGCTTGTTTCCCGCCATTGCCGAGTTCTTCGCACCGTATTTGCACGTCGGGCGTTCACGTTCGGCCGTGCACCGTGCGGTAGTGCTCGGCGCCTCGTGCGCGAGCCCCCTCGGGTGGGTGACGCACGCCTTGCGAGTGCCGGTCTTCACTCGTTCTCGTGATAACTTCAGTACGAAATTGGTGCACGGGAAGACGAGGTCGGAGCGCGGCCCCACCGAACCGGGGTTACCAGGCCTCACGATGTTTCCAGTTCCCGTCGTCCGCCCCTTTCTTCACATCGCCTCACGCCCCCGACGCGTGCCGTCACGCCATGTGACGCATTGCGCGCGGCGTGGAGCCGTCCCGGCCGCATGCGGCCAGCATGTCGTCCAGCCTCCAAGATGAGCCTCTTCCAGACTTTCGTCTTCACCCCGGCCGGACATGACGGCGTCGCGCTGGCGATCGCCGCCTGCCGTGCCGGTGCCGTCGGTGTCGTCAACCACGAGATCGACGCCGAGCCGGCGCGCTGGACCCAGGCGCTGGCCACGGTCGCGGCCGCGACCGACGGCGGCCATGCGCTCAAGCTGCCGGCACTGGCCGACGGCGACGCCGAGCGCCTGGTTGCCGCGCGTGCCGCAGGCCTGGCCTGGCTGCTGATCGACGCCGCCGCGGTGCCGGCCGCGCGCGAGACGCTGGCCGCGCTGCGCGCCGCCGGCCTGCGCGTGATGGCCGAGCTGACGACGCCGGCCTGGCCGGGCGAGGCGCTGGACGCCGAGGTCGACGCGTTGCTGCTCAAGGGCAACGAGGCCGGCGGCTTCGTCGGCGAAGACGCCAGCTTCATCCTGCTGCAGAAGTGGCGCGGCCGCACGGCGCTGCCGCTGTTCGTGCGCGGCGGCCTGACGCCCGCGGTGGCCGCAGGCTGCTCGGCGCTTGGCGTGGCCGGCGGCGTGCTCGACTCGCAGCTGCTGCTGCTCGACGAGGCGCGCCTGGGCGAAGCCGGCCAGGCGGTGATCGCCGGGCTGTCGGGCAACGAGACGGTCGCCGTCGGCGACGGCGAACACGGCGAATACGTGCGCATCCTCAGCCGCCCCGGTCACGCCGTGGCCAAGGCGCTGATCACCGACGGCGACGGCTGCGGCTTCGCCGCGCTGCGCGCCAAGGTCGCCGGACGCATCAACTGGGACGACCCGCGTGCCGGCCTGCTGCCGGTGGGCCACGACGTCTGCTTCGCCGCCGACTGGCGCAAGCGCTACGGCCAGGTGGCTGCGGTGCTGAAGGCTTTCGACAGCGCGGTCGCGACCCAGCTCGCCCAGGTCGCGGCGCAGCCGCCGGTGGCCGAAGGCGCGCCGCTGGCCCAGGCGCTGGGCCTTCGCTACCCCATCGTGCAGGGGCCGATGACACGCGTCTCCGACGTCGCCGACTTCGCCCAGGCTATCGCCGACGGCGGCGGCCTGCCGATGGTCGCGTTCGCGCTGCTCAAGGGCGCGCCGCTGGACAAGCTGCTCGCGCGCACCCAGCAGTTGCTGGGCGACCGGCCCTGGGGCATCGGCCTGCTGGGCTTCGCGCCGCAGGCCCTGCTCGACGAGCAGCTGGCGCTGGCGACGCAGTACAAGCCTGCCTACGCGCTGATCGCCGGCGGCCGCCCCGACCAGGCGGTCAAGCTCGAAGCCGCGGGCGTGCCGACTTTTCTGCACGTGCCCTCGGCCAACCTGATCCCGCTGTTCGTGCAGGAAGGTGCGCGCCGCTTCATCTTCGAAGGGCGCGAGTGCGGCGGCCACATCGGGCCGCTGTCGAGCTTCGTGCTCTGGTCGACGATGGTCGACAAAATCGCCGACGAGATCGACGCGCGCCGTGTCGCGCCGGCCGAGCTGCAGCTGCTGTTCGCCGGCGGCATCCACGACGCCGCTTCGTCGGCTTTCGTGCAGGTGCTGGCCGCGCCGCTGGTCGCGCGCGGCGTCAAGGTCGGCGTGCTGATGGGCAGTGCCTACCTGTTCACCGAGGAGATCGTGGCCTCGGGCGCGGTGGTGCGCAAGTTCCAGCAGGAAGTCATCGACTGCCGCCACACGGTCAGCCTGGAGTCCGGCCCCGGCCACGCCAGCCGCTGCGCCTACACGCCGTTCGCGCAGGAGTTCTTCAAGAAACGCGCCGAGCTGCGCGAGCAGAAGGTGGCCGGGGAAGAGAGCCGGCGCGTGCTCGACGACCTGATCATGGGCCGGCTGCGCATCGCCTCCAAGGGCACGACGCGCATCGGCGAAGAAGGCCGGCTGACGACGCTGGACGAAGCGCAGCAGCACGCTGACGGCATGTACATGCTGGGCCAGGTGGCGACGCTGCGCGACGGCGTCACCACGGTCGCGGCGCTGCACGAAGAGGTCAGCGCCGGTGCTGCCGCGCTGCTGGCCGCCGCCGTCGACGCGCGCCAGGCGGCGCCGGTCGCCGAGGGCCGGCCGGTGGACATCGCCATCGTCGGCCTGTCCACGCTGCTGCCCAAGGCCGATTCGAGCCAGGCCTACTGGGACAACATCCTGGCCAAGGTCGACGCCATCACCGAGATCCCGGCGCACCGCTGGGACTGGCGCCTGTACTACGACAGCGACCGCCACGCGCCGGACAAGATCTATTCGAAGTGGGGCGGCTTCATCGACGACCTCGTCTTCGACCCGACACGCTACGGCATGCCGCCGAAGTCGATCGAGGCCGTCGACCCGATGCAGCTGATGGCGCTCGAAGTCGCGCGCCGCACGCTCGCCGACGCCGGCTACGACCGCAAGCCTTTCGACCGCGAACGCGCCTCGGTGATCGTCGGCGCCAGCGGCGGCACCGGCGACGTCGGCTCGCAGTACGGGCTGCGCTCGGAGCTGCCGCGTTTCTCGGGTCAGCTGCCGGCCGAAGTCGCCGCGCGCCTGCCCGAGTGGACCGAGGACTCCTTCGCCGGCATCCTGCTGAACGTCATCGCCGGGCGCATCGCCAACCGGCTGAACTTCGGCGGCGTCAACTTCACGACCGACGCCGCCTGCGCCTCGTCGCTGGCCGCGGTCTACCAGGGCGTCACCGAACTCGCCGCCGGGCGCAGCGACATCGTCATCGCCGGCGGTGTCGACACCGTGCAGGGCCCGTTCGGCTACCTGTGTTTCAGCAAGACGCAGGCGCTGTCGCCGCGCGGCCGCTGCAACACCTTCGACGCCTCGGGCGACGGCATCGTCATCAGCGAAGGCATCGCGATGATCGCGCTCAAGCGCCTGGCCGACGCCGAACGCGACGGCGACCGCATCTACGCCGTCATCAAGGGTGTCGGCGGCTCCAGCGACGGCAACGCCAAGGGCCTGACCGCACCGCTGCCCGCGGGCCAGCTGCGCGCGATGCGCCGCGCCTACCAGATGGCCGGCTTCGGCCCGTCGACCGTCGGCCTGTTCGAGGCCCACGGCACCGGCACCGTGGCCGGCGACACCGCCGAGCTCGAGAGCACGACGCGGCTGATGCTGGAGGAGGGCGCACGCCCGCACGGCGCCGTCGTCGGCTCGGTGAAGACGATGATCGGCCACACCAAGGCCACCGCCGGCGTCGCCGGCCTGGTCAAGGCCGCGCTGGCGCTGCACCACAAGGTGCTGCCGCCGCATCTGGGCGTCACCAACCCCAATGCGACGCTCAAGCGCGCCGACGCGCCGCTGCACGTCATCGACGAAGCGCTGCCCTGGCTGCCGGCCGAGCAGCCGCGGCGCGCCGCCTGCAGCGCTTTCGGTTTCGGCGGCACCAACTTCCACGTCGTGATGGAGGAGTACCAGCGCGAGTACCGCCCCTGGCTGCGCAGCGCGACGGCGCAGCGCTGGCCGGCCGAGCTGCTGCTGTTCGCCGCCGACGACCGTGCCGCGCTGGCCGCACGCCTGGCTGCGCTGCAGACGGCGCTGGCGGCGACGCCGGTGGAACTGCGCGACCTGGGCGCGAGCCTGGCGCAGCGCTGGCATCTGGCGCCCGAGCGCCTGGCCGTCGTCGCGCGCAGCGCCGAGGACCTGGGCACCAAGCTGGCCGCCGCCGCCGCCTTCCTGCGCGGCGAGGCCAAGGCGCTGCCGCCGGGTGTCTTCCACCGCTCGGGCACGCCGCTGGACGGCCGCGTCGCGGTGCTGTTCCCGGGCCAGGGTTCGCAATACCCCGGCATGGGGCGCGAAGCGGCGCTGTACCTGCCGCCGGTGGCCGACGCGCTGGCCGAAGCCGAGAGCGCGCTGCGGGCGCCGTTCACGCAGCGTTTCGGCAAGACGCTGGGCGAGTTCCTGTTCCCGCGGGCCGCTTACGACGACGCGGCCAAGGATGCGGCGCGCCGGGCCCTCACCAGCACCGACGTCGCCCAGCCGGCACTCGGTGCGCTCGAGGTCGGCCTGTGGCGGCTGATGCAGGCGCTCGGGCTGAAGGCCGACATGGCCGCCGGCCACAGCTACGGCGAGTTCGTCGCCCAGCACGCCGCCGGCGCGATCGACTTCGGCGCGCTGATGACGCTGTCGGCCGCACGCGGCCGCTTCATCGTCGACGAGGCCCGCGCCGCCGGTGCCGAACTCGGCACGATGGCGGCGGTGCCGGCCGAACGCGAAGTCGTCGAGCAGCTGATCGCCGACCTGCCCGACGTCGTCGTCGCCAACCACAACGCGCCGCTGCAGAGCATCGTCTCGGGCACACGCTCCGGTGTCGAGGCGGCCATCGCCAAGTGCGCCGCCGCCGGCATCGAGGCGCAGCCGATTCCGGTTGCTGCCGCCTTCCACTCGGTGCTGGTGAAGCCGGCGCAGGCGCAGCTGGCGGCGCTGATCGACGCCACGCCGTGGGCGCCGACCGCCATTCCCGTCTATGCCAACGCCACCGCGCGGCCGCACCCGGCCGAGCCGGCGCGCAGCCGCCAGCTGATGGCCGAGCACCTGGTCAAGCCGGTCGAGTTCGTCGCCCAGGTGCGCCAGATGCACGCCGACGGCGCGCGTTTCTTCGTCGAGATCGGCCCGAAGGCGGTGCTGTCGCGCCTGGTCGGCCGCATCCTGCCGGACGAGCCGCACGTCGCGCTGGCGCTCGACGACGGCAGCGGCCTGGCCGGGCTGCTGGCCGGCATCGGCCAGCTGATGATCGCCGGCGTCGCGCTCGACACCGAGCCGCTGTTCGCCGGCCGCGGCTGCCGCGTCGGCGACCCGGATCAGATCACGACGCTGGACCGGCGCGAAACCCCGGCGCGCACCGCCTGGGTCATCAACGGCGCCGGCGTGCGCCGGCTGGCCGACCCGGTGGCGCCGGTCGGCGTCACGCTCGAACAGGTGCAGGCGGCGCAGGCCGCCGCCGCGCTGCCGCCGGCTGCCGCGCCGGCTCCGGTGGCCGCCGCGCTGCCGCCGCAACCGGTGTTGCCGGCCGCCGCCGCGCCGCGCAGCGCCGCTATCACATCCCAGTTTTCCAGGAGGGTTCGAACGATGGATGAACGACGACCACTGCCCGCGACGGCCGACGCCGCCGTGCTGGCCGAATACTTCGAGACCATGCGCCAGTTCCTGGAGTCCCAGGAACGTGTGATGGCCGCGTTCCTCGGCCAGCCGGGCGGCGCGGCACGCACGACGCTGCGGGCCCGTCCGGCCGCGACGATGGTGCTGCCGCGTTTCGCCGAAGCGGTGCCGGCGATGCCGGCCGCGCCGGTGGTGCCGGTGGCTCCTGCTGCACCGGTCGCCCCGGTGGCGCTGGCGCCGGCTCCGGTGGCTCCCGCGCCGGTCGCGCCGGTGGCTCCGGCCCCGGTTGCCGCGGCTGCGGCTCCGGTGGTGGCAGCCGCTGCCGCTCCGGCGGCCGCGCTGTCGCGCGACAAGATGGCCGAGATGCTGCTCGCGATCGTCGAGGACAAGACCGGCTACCCGAAGGACATGGTCGGCCTCGACCAGAACCTCGAGTCCGACCTCGGCATCGACAGCATCAAGCGCATCGAGGTCGTCGGCGCGATGCTGCAGGCCCTGCCCGAGGCCTACCGGGCCGCGCTGGTCGAAAGCCGCAGCAAGCTCAACACCCAGCCGACGCTCGCCGGCATGCTGGACCTGATCGGTTCGGCCAAGCTGGAAGGGGTGGCCGTCCCTTTTGATCGTGCCGAGGCGGGAACCCCGGTGGTCGGCGTCGTCGTCGCCGACCAGCCCCCGTCTCGGCATCTGATCGAACCGACACCCGAACCCGTGCCCGCGACGGCGGCCCGCCGTCTCGCGGCCGGGCGTTTCATCGTCGTGCCCGACCGCGGCACGCTCGCCGACGGCCTGGCGGCACGCCTGGCCGAACGTGGCGCCACCGTCGAGGTGCTCGACAGCGCGCTGCTGGCCGACGAGGCGGCGCTGGTCGCCTGGTGCGGCGCGCGCCGCGCCGCGCCGATCGCCGGCCTCGTCTTCCTGCGCCCGGTCGACGCGCCGGCGCCCGCGGCCGACGCCGGCCCGGCCGAATGGCGCGCGGCACTCGCCGCTGGCGACCAGGCGCTGTTCGTGCTGCTGCGCGAACTGGGCCCGGCCTTCATCGAACAAGCCCATGTGCTCGCCGCGACCGCGCTCGGCGGCCTGTTCGGCCGCGGCCGTGCCCCCGAGGCGCTGCCGCTGGCCGGCGGCGCGCCGGGGCTCTTGAAGTCGCTGCGCGAGGAGCGGCCGGCGCTGCGCATCAAGGCCGTCGACCTGGACCCGACGCAGACCGCGCTCGCCAACGCCCAGGCGCTGTTCGACGAGCTCGAGCTCGACGGCGGGCGCCAGGAAGTCGGCTACCCCGGCGGCCAGCGCACGGTGTTCCGCAGCGTCGTGGCCGTTCTGCCGGCCGACGCGCCGCGCGTCGCGCTGGCCGGTGTCGTTGTGCTCGCCACCGGCGGCGCCCGCGGCATCACGGCCGAGCTGCTGCGGGAACTGGCGCGGCCCGGCAACACGCTGGTGCTGACCGGCCGCAGTGCGCTGCCCGACGCCGAGCCGGCCGAACTGTCGGCCTGCGCCGACGCCGCCGCACTGCGCGCCCACTTCATCGCCGAGGTGCGCCGCGGCGCGCTGGCGCTCAAACCCGGCGAGATCAACCGCCACGTGCAGGCGCTGCTGGGCCTGCGCGAGATGCGCGCCAACATCGCCGACTTCCGCGCCGCCGGCGCCGCGGTCGAATACCACGCCGTCGACGTCACCGACGAAGCCGCCATGCGCGCGCTGCTCGACGGCCTCTACGCCCGCCACGGCCGCATCGACGGCGTCGTGCACGGCGCCGGCGTCATCGAGGACAAGCTGATCGCCGAGAAGACGACGGCGAGCTGGCAGCGTGTCGTCGCCACCAAGCTGATCGGCCTGCTGCTGCTGCAGAAGTGGCTGCGCGCCGAGAGCCTGAAGTTCCTCACCGTCTTCAGCTCGGTCGCCGGCCGCTACGGCAACAGCGGGCAGGGCGACTACGCGACGGCCAACGAGCTGATGAACCGGGTCTGCGAACACCTGCGTGGGCGCTGGGACGGCCGCGTCGCCGTCAGCGCGCTGTGCTGGGGCCCGTGGGGGCCGACGACCTACGGCGCCGGCATGGTGACCGCCGAGACCGAGGCCAAGTTCGCTGCCAAGGGCGTGACGCTGGTCAGTGCGGCGGTCGGCCGCAAGCTCTTCGCCGACGAGATCTCGCGCCCGGCCGGCGGCCCGGTCGAGGTCGTCTGCGGCGCCGGCCCCTGGGAGCGCCACGAAGCCGAAGTCGGCGCCTGGCGCGAAGCGGCGCCGGTGGCCGAAGGCCCCGCGCTCGGTGCGCTGCTCGGCGCGGCGCGGGTGCTTGACCCCGGCCGCGGCGAGCAGATCGTCGCGCTGCGCCTGGACGGCCGCCACCTCTACCTGCAGGAACACGTGATCGACTCGACGCCGGTGCTGCCGGCGGCGGCCGCGCTGGAGATCGTCGCCGAAGCCGCGGCCTCGCTGTGGCCGGGCTGGAAGGTGGTCGAGGTGCGCGAGTTCCGGCTGATGAAGGGCGTGGAGCTGAAGGAGCCGGTGCGCTCGCTGCAGGTGCTGGTGAGCCCGCCGCCCTACGGCAGCAGCGAAGGTTTCGAGGTCGTCGCGGCGCTGCAGAGCGAGCTCGGCAACGGCCGCGCGATCACGCACTACAAGGGCGTCGTGCGCCTGGAGCAGCAACTGCCGGCCGGCGAACGTGTCGTGCCGCGCCCGCACCGCGAGAAGAGCCTGACGGTCGAACGGGCCTACGGCGAGTGGCTGTTCCACGGCCCGCGCTTCCAGGTCATCGAACGTTTTTCGGGGCTGTCGCAGCAGGGCGCGGGTGCGATGGTGCGCTCGACGCACCCGTCGAGCTGGCTGCGCGCCATGCCGGCCGACGCGCCGGGCTGGGTGTTCGACCCGGCGCTGCTGGACGCCGCCGCGCAGATGGCCTGGCTGTGGGCACGCGCCTTCCGCGACGAGTCGGCGCTGCCGGCCAAGTTCGGCCGCGTCGTGCGCTACCGCGAACGTTTCCCGGCGCGGCTGCAGATGGAATACGAACGCATCCCCACCGACGACCCGCTGCTGATCCGCGGCAACGTGATCTTCAGCGACGAACACGGAGAGCCGGTGATGCTGATCGAGGAACTGGAGAGCATCGCCAGTGCCGCACTGAACCGCCTGGGCGGCACGGCGCGCACGGCGATCGACGCATGACCCGCAATCCCCCGAACCCCGCGCCCGAGTCGATCGCGCTGATCGGCATGGCCTGCATCTTCCCGGACGCGCCGGACCTGCAGGCCTTCTGGAACAACATCCTCGACGGTGTCGACGCCGTCGGCGACCCGGTGCCCGAATGGGGCGCCGAGCGTTACCTGGCCGACGGCCGCATCAAGACGCCGCGCGGCGGCTGGCTGAAGGACCTGTACCGCTTCGACCCGCGCGAGTTCGGGATCATGCCGAACTCGGTCGACGGCGGTGAGCCCGACCAGTACCTGGCGCTGCGCATCGCGCGCGACGCGCTCGCCGACGCCGGCTACCTGGGCGCCCAGGTCGACCACCGCGACACCGGCATCATCCTCGGCCACAGCACCTATCTGCACCGCGGCCAGGTCACCGTCATCCAGCACAACATCGTGCTCGACCAGACGATGGAACTGCTGAAGGCCGCGCTGCCGGGGCTGGACGCCGCCGCCGAAGCCGAACTGCGGCGCTCGCTGCTGGCCAAGCTGCCGCCGCACGGCGCCGACACCGCGCCCGGCCTGGTGCCCAACGTGATGACCGGGCGCATCGCCAACCGGCTGAACCTGAAGGGCCCGAACTACCTCGTCGACGCCGCGTGTTCGTCTTCGCTGCTGGCGGTCAGCGCCGCGGTCGACGAACTGCGTGCCGGGCGCAGCCGCATGATGCTGGCGGGTGGCGTCAACGCCTCGCTGCCGGCCGACGTGTCGACGATCTTCACCCAGCTCGGCGCGCTCAGTGCCCGCGGCCGCGTGCGCCCCTTCGAAACCGGCAGCGACGGCACCCTGCTCGGCGAAGGCCTGGGCATGGTGGTGCTCAAGCGCCTGTCGGACGCACTCGCCGACGGCGACCGCATCTACGCGGTGCTGCGTGGCATCGGCCAGGCCAGCGACGGCCGCGGCACCGGCCTCTTGGCGCCCAGCGTCGACGGCGAGACGCTGTCGATCCGCCGCGCCTACGAACACAGCGGCGTCGACCCGGCGACCGTCGGCCTGATCGAGGCCCACGGCACCGGCATCCCGCTGGGCGACAAGACCGAGATCGCGGCGCTCGCCAACGTCTTCGGTCCGCGCCGCGGCGCCGGCGGCAGCATCGCGATCGGCTCGGTCAAGTCGATGATCAGCCACTGCATCCCGGCCGCCGGCGTCGCCGGCCTGATCAAGACCGCGCTCGCGCTGCACCACCGCGTGCTGCCGCCGACGCTGTGCGAACAGGTCAACCCCGATCTCGGGCTGGAACGCACGCCGCTGTTCGTCAACACCGAGGCCCGGCCCTGGATCGCGCCGCTGGGCCAGCCGCGCCGCGCCGGCGTCGACAGCTTCGGCTTCGGCGGCATCAACACCCACGCCATCGTCGAGCAGGCGCCGGCCTCGGCCGCACGCCCGCTGCTGCTGGCGCGCTGGCCTTTCGAACTCTGCGTGCTGTCGGCGGCCGATGCGCCGTCGCTGGCCGCGGCCGCTGAGACGCTGGCGGCCGCGCTGGCGCGTGAACCGCGCTGGGCGCTGGACGAGGTCGCCGCGGCACTGGCCGCCGCCGACCGCGGCGGCCCGGCCCGGCTGGCCATCGTCGCCAAGAGCCGCGAGGCGCTGGCCAAGGGCCTGGCGCAGGCGCTGCCCAAGCTGCGCAGCGCCGGCGACAAGGCTTTCGCGACGCGCGGCGGCGTCTGCTATTCGCCGCGGCCGCTGGACGGCAAGCTCGCCTTCCTGTTCCCTGGCGAAGGCTCGCAGTACCTGGGCATGTTCGCCGACCTGGCGCCGTGTTTCGACGAGCTGCGCGAGTGGCTGGACTTCTGGCGCGGCCTGTACGACGACCTGCCCGGCGACACGCGCACCGACATCGTCTACCCGCCGGCCAGCGAGCTGACGCCCGAACGCCGCAAGCAGCTCGAAGCGCGGCTGCACGACATGGACGTCGGCAGCGAGGCGGTGATGATCGGCGGCCAGGCGATGTACTCGCTGCTGCGTGCGCTCGGTGTCGAGCCCGACGTGATGCTGGGCCACAGCTCGGGCGAATCGTCGGCGCTGGCCGCCAGCGGCGCGCTCGCCACCGACGACCGCGGGCTGCTCGCCAGCTTCATCCGCGACCTGAACGCCGTCTACGCCCAGGTGATGGCCGAGGGCAAGATCCCGACCGGCGCGCTGTTGGCCGTCGGCGCGCTGCCGGCGGCGATGGTGCATGAGACCGTGGCCGCCACTGGCCTGGCGATCGACGTCGCGATGGACAACTGCGCCAACCAGTTGGTGCTCTACGGCACGCGCGACGCGATCGACACGGTGCAGGCGCGGCTGACGGCGATCGGTGCGATCTGTATGCCGCTGCCCTTCGACCGCGGCTACCACACGCCGTCCTTCGGCGCGATGAGCGCGGCGTTTGCCGAACACTACAAAGCGATCAAGCTGGCCGCGCCGCGTGTGCCGCTGTATTCGTGCGCGTCGGCCGGGCTGTTCCCGCAGACGCCGGCGGCGGTGCGCAAGCTGGCTGCTGCGCAGTGGTCGCAGACCGTGCGTTTCCGCGAGACGGTGCAGAACATGGTCGCCGACGGCGTGCGCTGCTTCGTCGAGGTCGGGCCCTCGGGCAATCTGACCGCTTTCGTCGACGACATCCTCGCCGACCAGCCGCACCTGGCGCTGGCCTCCAACCAGCGCCGCAAACACGGGCTGGAGCAGCTGCTGGCGACGCTGGCGCAGCTCTGGGTGCACGGCAGGCCGATGTCGCTGCAGGCGCTGTACACGCGCCGGCGCATCGCCGTCGTCGACCTCACGCAGCCGGCCCCGGCGCTGCGTGTTGCGCCGCTGCTGGCGAACACGATGCCGGTGCTGCATCTCGACGATGCCGACCGGGCACTGCTGCGGCGTGTCGGTGGCGGCGCGCCCGCCGCACCCGCGCCGACCGCGGTCGAAGCCGCGCCGCAGCCCATGCCGGCAGCAGCCACCGAAGCGGCATCCGATGCCGCAGACGACGGCGAAGCCGCCGCGCGGGCCGCCGTCATGGCCGATTACTTCGCGACGATGCGCGCCTTCCTCGCGCAGCAGCAGACGCTGCTCGAAGGCTGGCAATCGGGCGCCGCGGCCGAAGCAGCGCCGGCTGAAGCCGGCGATCCGTCAGCCTGGGCGCCGTTCCTGGACGAGATCGTCGAGTCCAGCGCCACGCGCCTGGTCGCACGTTGCCGGCTCGGTCTGCACCAGGACGCCTTCCTGCGCGACCACGTGCTGTCGGGGCGTGGCTCCGACACCGACCCCGAACTCTCGGGCCTGGCCTGCGTGCCGCTGATGGTGAGCCTGGAGATCATGGCCGAGGCCGCCGCGTTGCTCGCCGGCACGACGGCTTTTGCCAGCATCGAGCAGGTGCGTGCCTTCGACTGGATCGCGCTCGACGACGAGGCGCTGGAGCTGGACGTCGTCGCCGAAGCCGTCGCCGGCGAGCCCGGGCTGTGGCGCGCGACGCTGTCGCAGCACGGCGCGACCGCTGTGACGGCGCTGCTGCGCCAGGCGTCGCAGCCGCGGCTGGCGGCGCTGCCGGCGCTGGCCGCACCGCGTGCCGCACGCTGGGACGGCCAGGCGATCTACGACGTCGGCATGTTCCACGGCCCCATCTTCCAGAGCCTGGCGCACGTGCGCGGCTGGGACGAGGGCGGCATCGACTGCGAACTCACCGACTGCAGCCTGGCCGGCTTCTTCGACGGCCAGACCCTGCCGGCCATGGTGCTGAACCCGGTGCTGCTGGACGCGATGGGCCAGCTCGCCGCCTGCTGGGTGGCCGAACACGTCGGCACCGACTTCAACTGCTTTCCGTCGACGATAGAGCGCATCGAGCTGCTGGCCGAACAGCCGGCGGCCGAGGCCGGCCTGGTGCTGCGCGGCCGCCAGCAGCCGGTGGATGCGGCCCAGGCCGGCGACATCGCCGCCGCACGCCGCTGGCAGTTCGAGGCCTGCACGGCAGACGGCCGGCCGCTGGTGCGTGTCGACGGCCTGGTCAACGTCTTCTTCCACGTGCCGCACCGCTTCTACCAGCTGCGCCGCGACCCGCTGGGCGGCTGGCTCGGTGCGCCGCTGGCGCCGGCCGGCGGCACGCGGCTGTGGCAGCTGGAGAACCTGCCCGAGGCCTTCTGCGCCCAGTCGAACGCGATCTTCCTGCGCATGCTGGCGCACGCGACGCTGGCCTGGGAAGAGCGTGAGACCTGGCGCGCGCTGCCCGAGAACCCGCGCCAGCGCCGCCAGTGGCTGCTCGGCCGGCTGGCGCTGAAGGAACTGGTGCGCCACTGGCTGCACGAACGCAGCGGCCGGCTGGTCTACCCGTCCGACGTCGTCGTCGGCCACGACGCGCAGGGCGCGCCCTTCGTCGACGGCTGGTGGGTTGATGAACTGGCGCCGCGGCCGGCGGTGTCGCTGACACACGGCGCGCGCTGGAATGTCGCAGCGCTGCGCGAGGATGGTGCGGCGGTCGGTGTCGACGCTGAAGAAATCGGCCGGGTGCAGCGCCCGGACCTGCTCGAAGCCGCTTTCACGCCGGCCGAACGCGCCTGGCTGCAGGCGCAGCCGGTGGCCAGCCACGGCGACGCGCTGCTGCGCCTGTGGTGCGCCAAGGAGGCCGCGGCAAAATGTCTCGGAACCGGCCTGCAGGGAGCTCCGGAGGCCTTTGCCGTCACCTTCGAATCGGGGGTCGCGGACCGGGCCCGGGTGACCCGCGGTGATATCATGGTCCCGGTTTTGCTTCAGTTCGTCGGGAATTCGGTGGTCGCGGTCGCCGAATATCAATAAGAGTATCAGGATAACAGGATGAGCAGTCTGCTGAAGGCTTCGACCGAGGCCACCGTGATCGCGGTGATCGAGGATCTGATCCAGGACTGGGGGCTCGAGCTCGATGGCGGTGTGGGCCCCACGACGCAGCTCGTGGCGAATCTCGAGTTCGCCTCTGTCGACATCATCCAGCTCTGCGTCGCGCTCGAGGAAGCCTATTCCCGGAAACTCGGTTTCCAGAATCTCCTGATGCGTGACGGTAGTTATGTCGGCGATTTGTCCGTGAGTCAGATCGCCGGTTTCATCGAAACCCGTATCGCCGCCGGCGGGGGAACTCCGACGTGACCGTCAAGACGCTTTTCATCGGCATGGATGGTGCCACCTTCACCGTCCTCGACCAGCTCACCTCGGCCGCCGACGGCGCGCCGGTGATGCCGTTTCTCGGCGGCCTGTTCAAGAGCGGCACACGCGCCAAGCTGCGTTCGACGCCGAACCCGCTGACGCCGCCGGCCTGGGTGTCGCTGATGACCGGGCGCAGCCCCGGCCACCACGGCGTCTTCGACTTCATCCGCGCCGAGGAGCGTGGCGAAGACGTGTTCTTCACGCTCTACGACTCGCGTGACTGCCGCGTCGAGACGATCTGGTCGATCGCCAGCCGCCAGGGCAAGAAGGTCGCGGCGCTGAACTTCCCGTTCACCGCGCCGCCGCCCAAGGACCTGAACGGCTTCATGGTCCCGGGCTTCGTGCCCTGGCGCCACCTGCGCCGCAACACGACGCCGGCCGACCTGTACGACCGGCTGAAGGCGATTCCCGAGTTCAGCGCGCAGGAGCTGGCCTGGGACTTCGAGCAGGAAAAGCAGGCGATGGAAAGCCTGTCCGACCACGACCGCGAGAACTGGGTGCGCTACCACCTGCCGCGCGAGAAGCAGTGGTTCCGCATCGCCGAGTACCTGATGCGCGAGGAAGCGCCCGACCTGATGGCGGTGATGTTCGACGGCGTCGACAAGCTGCAGCACCAGGCCTGGCAGTACCTCGACCCCTCGCTGCAAAGCCCGGACGCGAGCGACTTCCACCGCCGCATGCGCGTGCTCTGCCTGGACTACTTCCGCCAGCTCGACAGCTTCATCGAGGCCCTGGTGACCGCCGCCGGCCCCGAGGTGCAGGTCTTCCTGGCCTCGGACCACGGCTTCACCGCGACGACCGAGGTCGTGCGCATCAACACCTACCTCGGCGAGAAGGGCTGGCTGGCGTGGAAGCCGGTGCCCGACACCGAAGAGGGCCGCCGGCGCGAGGACAGCATGTTTGCCCACCTCGACTGGAGCAAGACGGTGGCCTACTGCCGCACGCCGTCGAGCAACGGCATCAACATCCGCGTCGCACGCGAGCCCGGCCAGCCGGGCATCCCGCTGGCCGAGTACGAAGCCACGCGTGAACGCCTGATCCGCGACCTGGAAGCGTTCTGCGACCCCGAGACCGGCGAGCGCATCGTCGCCGAGATCCACAAGCGCGAAGACGTGTTCCCCGGCTCGGCGATGGGCGACGCGCCCGACCTGCAGCTGGTGCTGCGCGACTTCGGCTTCGTCTCGATCAAGAACAAGCTGCCGGCCGTCGAGAAGCGCCCCGAGCCCGCCGGCACGCACCACCCCGACGGCGTCTTCATCGCCTGCGGCCCCGGCATCGCCGGCGGCAAGCAGATCGGCCGCCGCCGCATCATGGACGTCGGCGCGACGCTGCTCTACAGCCTGGGGCTGCCGGTGCCCAGCGACTTCGAAGGCCAGGTGCCCGAGGCGATGTTCAGCGCCGAGCACAAGGCCGCGAACCCGGTCGTCATCGGTGCCGCGACCGCAGGCGCCAAACGCGGCGACGGCGAGGCGATGGCCGACGACGAGAAGGCGCAGATCATGGCCCAGCTGCAGCTGCTGGGCTACATGGAGTAAGCGGATGCCGGTCGCGCTGGTCCGCGGCGCGCGCCTTAACGTGCTGCAGGTCGACGAGCCCCAGCACGGCCACTCGACTGCGCCGCGCGAGGACCTGATCATGGTCCACGGCCTGGCCGCGAACCTGGCGTTCTGGTACATGCCGTACGCCCAGGCCTTCGCCAAGCGGTTCCGCGTCACGCTGTTCGACCTGCGCGGTCACGGCCGCTCCGAAGCCACGCCCGACGGTTACACGCCGCAGGAGCTGGGCCAGGACCTGCTGGGCCTGATGGACGAACTGGGCATCCGGCGCGCGCATCTGGTGGCGCACAGCTTCGGCGGCGTCGTCGCGCTCAATGCCGCCTGCCGCGAGCCCGCGCGCGTGGCCAGCCTGGTGCTGTGCGACACCCACATCTCGGCTGCGCGCCGGCATTCGGTGCCGCGCGACTGGAGCAACCGCGCGCACGTCCAGGCGGTGCTCGACCGCCACGGCCTGGTGCTGGACACGCACGACCCGTATTTCGGCTACCGCCTGCTGACCGAGGTCGCGCACCTGCAGATCCGGCACGAGCCGGTAGGCGAGGACCTGCTCGCGCTCGTCGGCCCCATGCTCGGCCGCAACGGCAAACGCACCGCGGCGCAGTGGGTCAAGCTGATGGACGAAACCGCCGCCGGCACGCAGCTGATGGGCGACGACGGCCTGGACGTGCAGGCGCTGCACCGGCTGCTGTTCCCCATCCTCGCGCTCTACGGCGACCACTCGCAGGCGCGGCTGACCGGCGGCGAGCTGCTGCAGGTCTGGCCGCACGGCGAGTTCCGCCGCGTGCGCGACGCCGGCCACTTCTTCCCGGTGTCCCGGCCCGCCGACGTGATGCACGAATGCGAGCGCTTCTGGCGCGGCGACTACGTGCGCCGGCCGGTCGTGCGTTCGGGCGAAGAACAACGCCGCCACTTCCGCAGCGACCGCGTCTTCAAGGTCGACGGCGCCTGGCATTTCAGCACCCGCGAGCGCGGCCACATCGGCCCCTACGACACGCCCGACGAGGCGCACGAGGCGCTCGCGCGCTACATATCCGACATGGCGGTGACGGTCTGATGGTTCAAGCCAACCGGCTCGGGATCTGGCCCGGGCTCAACCGGCGCGACTTCCGCTGCGTCGCACGCGGCGGCTTCGGCGACGGCAACAACGCCTACGCGCATTCGATGGCCTGGTTCAACGGCCATCTCTACGTCGGCACGACACGCGGCAACTTCCCGTTCATGAAGTCGCGCCTGCCGATCGCGATGGACGTCTGGCCGGTCGAGTGCCCGGAGAACCCCTTCGACCTGGACATGCACGCCGAGATCTGGCGCTACGACCCGCTCACCGACGAGTGGGAACGTGTGTTCAAGGCGCCGACCATCATCGGCACCCACGGCAAGCCGATCCCGCGCGAACTGGGCTTGCGCGGCATGCTGGTGTACTCGGGCCGCGGCGTCGAGGCGCCGGCGCTGTTCGTCAGCACCTGGTCGCCGGCGCGCGGGCCGGGGCCGAATCTGCTGCGCTCGGAAGACGGGCGCAACTTCGAGCCCACCTGCGAACCGGGCCTCACCGGCCTGCCGGTGACGACGATCCGCACGATCACCGAGTTCAAGGGGCGCTTGTTCACGACGCCGGCGGGCTCGCGCGGCGGCAATCCCAACATCTCCGCGCACTCGGTGGTCTACGAGAGCGCCGACCCGACGCACGGCGGCTGGGAGCCGGTCAGCGACTTCGGCTTCGGCGACCCGGGCAACAAGACCATCTTCGAGATGTGCGGCTTCGGCGACCATCTCTACGTCGGCACCTTCAACCTCGAGGGTTACCAGGTCTGGCGCAGCAGCTGCGAGGGCGAGAAGCCCTACGCCTGGGAAAAGGTGCTCGAGCGTGGCGCCGGCCGCGGCAAGTTCAACCAGTGCACGCTGTCCATGCTGCCGTTCAAGGGCGCGCTCTACATCGGCAGCGGCATCCAGGGCGGCGGCATCGACACCGCGAACAAGGTCGGCCCGGCGCCGCCGGAGCTGGTGCGGGTCTGGCCCGACGGCTCCTGGGACCTGCTGATCGGCGACGAACGCGACACGCCGCAGGGCCGCAAGATCCCGCTGTCGGGCTACATGCCCGGCTTCAACAACTTCTTCAACGGCTACTTCTGGCGCATGGTGGAGCACGACGGCTGGCTCTATCTCAGCACCTTCGAGTGGAGCACGCTCGTCGGCTACGCCAACCGCAGCCGCTGGCCCGAGGCTTTCGCCAACGTCATCAACCACGTCGGCGCCCAGGCGATCTTCGAGCACCACTCGGGCTTCGACCTGTTCCGCAGCTTCGACGGCGAGAACTGGGTGCCGGTGACGAACAACGGCTTCGACAACCCGTACAACATGGGGCTGCGCACGCTGGTGTCCTCGCCTTACGGGCTGTTCTGCGGCACAGCCAACCCCTTCGGCCCGAAGATCATGCCGCTGGGCGGCGACCGCTACGTGCCCAACCCGCGCGGCGGCTGCGAGATCCACTTCGCCGCCAACGAGGCCTTGACGCGATGAACCGCGACGCCGGTGGCTGGCTGCGGCGGCGCGAAGCCGCCGAGCCGCCGCCGCATCCGGCGGGCACCCGCGTCGATGCCGACCTCGCCTACGGCCGCTGGCCGGCGCAGCGCCTGGACGTCTATCGCCCGGCGCAGGCGCAGGCGCAGGCGCAGTCGGCGCCGGTGCTGGTGGTCGTGCACGGCGGTGCCTGGATCACCGGCGACAAGCAGCAGCCGCAGGTCGTCGGCCACAAGCTGGCGCACTGGGGCCCCAAGGGCTGGATCGTGGTCGCGATCAACTACCGCCGCCTGCCCTGGGCCGACCCGCGCGAGCAGGCGATCGACGTCGCGCGCGCGCTGGCCTACGTGCAGCGCGAGGCGGCCGGCTGGGGCGGCGACACCGGCCGCATCGTCGTGCTCGGGCATTCGACCGGCGCCCACCTGGCGGCGCTGGTGCTGGCCGACACGGCGCTGGCCGCCGCGGCCGGCTGCGTGGCGCCGGCGGCCGCGGTGCTGGTGGACAGCGCCGCGCTCGACGTCGTCGAGGTGATGGACGGCGCCCACCTGCCGCTGCACGACCGCGCCTTCGGCGACCAGCGTGCGGGCTGGGAGCTGGCCTCGCCCTGGCACCGCGCGGCGACGCTGCAGGCCGCGCCGCCGCCGGTGCTGCTGCTGTGTTCGTCGCTGCGCGAGGACTCGACGCGCCAGTCGGAACGTTTTGCCGCGCGCCTGGTCGAGCGCGGTGGCCGTGCACGCAGCGTCGCGCTGCCGCTGACGCATGCCGAACTGAACGAGCAACTGGGCCAGCCGGGCGAGGCGACGAATCAGGTCGATGCCTTCCTCGCCGAGTGTTTCGCGCCGCCGGCCGCGGCCGCGGGCTAATCCGCGGCGGCCGGCGCCAGGTCCGCTCCTAGAATGGGCTGACGACACACCGACAGGATTGCCCGCATGCCTTCGTCCCGCCGCGCACCGGCCGCCGATGCCAACGCCCCGCCCGGACCGAGGACGCTGAAGAAGTATCCGAACCGGCGTCTCTACGACACCCGCAGCAGCAGCTACATCACGCTGGCCGACGTCAAGCGCATGGTGCTGGCGGGCGAGGAGTTCGAAGTCCGCGACGCCAAGAGCGGCGACGACCTGACGCGCAGCATCCTGCTGCAGATCATCCTCGAGGAAGAGTCGGGCGGCGTGCCGACCTTCAGCACGCCGATGCTCTCTCAGATCATCCGCTTCTACGGCAGCGCGATGCAGGGGCCGATGGGCGCGATGCTCGAGCAGAACCTGCAGGCCTTCGTCGAGATGCAGAAGCAGTTCGTCGGCGGCCAGGCGCCGGTGCTGCAGAACCTGATGGCCGGCTACCTCGACCAATCGCGTGCGGTTTTCGAGGCGATGCAGGACCAGATGGCGGTTTTCGGCCGCTTCCCGCCGGGCAAGCGCTGAGATCTGGCGGGCCGCGTTGCGGCCCGGTGTCTGGCGCGCTTGAGCGGGTCACTTCGCCGCTGTCAGCTGCTTCGCGCCGAGTGCTTTGTCGCGATCGAGGCGCTTCGGCATTTCAGTGGTCGTGCAATGTGGTCGCCTAACGTGGTAACGGGCATACGAGCGAACGATGCCCGCCATTTCACGTCCGACGCATTGCCTTCCTCAAATGCTAAAACTCCCCCTTGCCTCCATTGGTTTCGCAGTGGCTGCCGTCCTTGCGCTTTCTGCATGTGGAACTCCCCAGATGCCGTACGTGCCGCCAACCGAGGGCGCAGTCGCCCAGTTGCGCAGCGGTGTCTATGTCGCCGGCGGTGAAAGTGCTGCCGTGTGGATTCAGCTCGATAGCGACCCGAGCAAGACTTGGTATCCGGTCTTCGATCATCAAGGCCGCGTCGTGAAGCCGGACGGATACGTGAACGTTCGGGCGGGTGAGTGGGTCTTGCTGAACTACAACGAGGCTCTGTCGGCGGGCCGTACTTGCTCGATCCGGGTGAAGCTCATACTGGAGCCTGGCAAGCGCTATTCGCTCGTCGGCGGCGCGACGTTCGAGCCCAGCGTAATTCCATTACTGCACACCAGCCGCGGCTGCGAACTCCGGTTGAAGGACGACAGCGACGGTGGGTTCATGCCGATGTTCGCTCGTTGACGGAAGCCTGGCCGATGGCGGCGTCGACTCGTCGCGCCTGATCCACGGCGGGTCACGGAAGGGGTGATCTGACACCCTGTCCTAGAATGCCGCCCCCGGATCATCAGTCCAGCTGCCAGGCGGAATTGAAATGAAATCAACGACTTACATCGATGCCGCCAGTGCCGAACCGTCCAAGCTCGGCCCCCGTATCGGATTCGCCTCGCTGGGCTGCCCCAAGGCGCTGACCGACTCCGAGCTGATCCTCACCCAGCTCGCCGCCGAGGGCTACCGCACCTCCAGAACCTTCGCCGGCGCCGACCTCGTCATCGTCAACACCTGCGGCTTCATCGACGACGCCGTCAGGGAGAGCCTGGACACGATAGGCGAGGCGCTGGCCGAGAACGGCCGCGTCATCGTCACCGGCTGCCTGGGCGCACGCGCCGGCGAGGCCGGCGGCAACATGGTGCAGCAGGTGCACCCCAAGGTGCTGGCCGTCACTGGCCCGCACGCGACGCAGGAGGTGATGGACGCGGTGCACCGCCACGTGCCCAAGCCGCACGACCCCTTCGTCGACCTGGTGCCCGAGGCGCGCGCCGAGTTCCGCGGCGAGGCCGGCATCAAGCTGACGCCGCGCCACTACGCCTACCTGAAGATCAGCGAAGGCTGCAACCACCGCTGCAGCTTCTGCATCATCCCGACGATGCGCGGCGACCTGGTGTCGCGCCCGGTCGGCGAGGTGCTGAAAGAGGCCCAGGCGCTGTTCGAGAACGGCGTCAAGGAGCTGCTGGTCGTCAGCCAGGACACCGGCGCCTACGGTGTCGACGTGCAGTACCGCACCGGTTTCTGGGACGGCCGGCCGGTGAAGACCCGTTTTGCCGACCTGTGCGAGCAACTGGCGATACTCGCCGAGGCGCACGGCGCCTGGGTGCGGCTGCATTACGTCTACCCGTACCCGCACGTCGATGACGTGCTGCCGCTGATGGCCGAAGGCCGCATCCTGCCGTACCTGGACGTGCCGTTCCAGCACGCGCACCCGGATGTGCTCCGGCGCATGAAGCGCCCGGCCAGCGGCGAACGCAACCTGGAACGCCTGGCGCGCTGGCGCGAGCTGTGCCCGGAGCTGGTGGTGCGCTCGACCTTCATCGCCGGTTTCCCGGGCGAGACCGAAACCGAGTTCGAGACGCTGCTGGACTTCGTGCGCGAAGCCCAGATCGACCGCGCCGGCTGCTTCGCCTATTCGCCGGTGGCGGGTGCTCCGGCCAACGAGCTGCCGGGCGCGCTGCCCGACGCCGTGCGCGAGGAACGCCGCGCGCGTTTCATGGAACTGGCCGAGGCGGTGTCGGTGGCCAAGCTGCAGCGCCGCGTCGGCCAGACGATGCAGGTGCTGGTCGACCACGCGCCGGCGCTGGGGCGCAAGGGCGGCATCGGCCGCAGCTATGCCGACGCGCCCGAGATCGACGGCACGGTGCGCCTGCTGCCGCCGCAGAAGGCTTCGCGCACGCTGAAGGTCGGCGAGTTCACGCGCGTGCGCATCGTCGCCGCCGAAGGCCACGACCTCGTCGCCATGGCCCTGTGATCCCCGAAGCGTCCATGACCACCAAGCTGATCCACCACCCCTACCGGCCGCCGGCCGGATTCGACGCGCCGCAGGTCGGCGTGCACAAGGCCTCGACGGTGCTGTTCCCCGACGTCGCCGCGATGCGTGCACGCGACTGGCGCCATCGCAGCGGCTACACCTACGGCCTGCACGGCACGCCGACCACCTTCACGCTGGAAGAGCGCATCGCGACGCTGGAAGGCGGCACGCACTGCGTGCTGGTGCCCAGCGGGCTGGCGGCGATCGCGCTCGTGAACATGGCGCTGCTGAGGAGCGGCGACGAGATCCTGCTGCCGGACAACGTCTACGGCCCGAGCCGTGAACTGGCGCGGCGCGAACTGGCCGCCTGGGGCATGACCCACAAGCTCTACGATCCGATGGACCCGGCCTCGCTGGCGGCGGCCATAGGCCCGGCGACCAAGCTCGTCTGGCTGGAGGCGCCGGGCTCGGTGACGATGGAGTTCCCGGACCTGCAGGCCCTGGTCGCCGTCTGCCGCGAACGCGGCGTGACGACGGCGCTGGACAACACCTGGGGCGCCGGCATCGCGTTCTGCGGTTTCGATCTCGGCGCCGACATCGTGATGCAGGCGCTGACCAAGTACCCCTCGGGCGGCGGCGACGTGCTGATGGGCTCGGTCGTGACACGCGACGACGCGCTCGCCGAACGCATCCACATGACGCATGGCCGTCTCGGCTACGGCGTCGGCGCCAACGACGCCGAGGCGCTGCTGCGCTCGCTGCCGTCGCTGTCGCTGCGGTATCACGCGGCCGACGCCGCCGGGCGCGAACTGGCGGCCTGGTGCACGACCCGGCCCGAGTTCACGCGTGTGCTGCACCCGGCGCTGCCCGGCGCACCCGGCCACGAACACTGGCAGCGGACCTGCAGCGCCGCGGCCGGGCTGTTCTCGGTCGTCGTCGACGCGCGTTACAGCAGCGCGCAGGTGGCGGCCTTCGTCGACGCGCTGCAGCTCTTCGGCATCGGCTTTTCCTGGGCCGGGCCGATGAGCCTGGCCGTGCCTTACGAGCTGGGCTACATGCGCGAGCAGCCGGCCTACGAGGGCAGCGTGGTGCGCTTCTCGATCGGGCTGGAAGAGGTGGCCGACCTGAAGGCCGACCTCGAGCAGGCGCTCGCGGCGCTGGCACGCTGACGCGCGGCAGCAGGCGAGGGCCGATGACCACGCCTGCGCCGTTGCTCGCACGCTGGCAGGCCGAAGCTTCGTCGGCGCACGAGGCCACCGTGATGCCCGACGGCTGCCGCGACTTGATCCTGCTGCGGCCACGCGCTGCCGCGCCGGTCTGGTTCGTCTCCGATCTGCCGGCCAGCGCCTACGCGGTGCGCAGCGAAGCCGGCGACAGCTTTCTCGGCTTGCGGCTGCGGCCGGCCGCCTGCGTAGCCGAGGCGGCGCTGCTCGCGGCGCTGCAGGCGCACCCCGACAGCGACGAAGCCGACGCGCTGGCGCTGATCGGCGAGCACGTGCGGCTGGACCCGCGGCTGGACGAGGCGCAGCAGGCGCTGGCGGCCGCCGGCGGCGTGCAGCGGGCGGCACGCCAGCTCGGTGTCGGTGAACGCACGCTGGAGCGCCTGCTGCGTGCCTCGACGGGACGTCCGCCGCGTTACTGGCACGGGCTGGCGCGCGCCCGCCGCGCCGCGCGTGCGCTGGTGGCGGCGGTGCCGCTGGCCGAGCTGGCGGCGTTGCACGGTTATGCCGACCAGGCGCACCTGAGCCGCGACCTGCGCGCCTGGTTCGGGCTGGCGCCGGGCGCGCTGCGCCGGCGGCCCGATCTGCTGGTGCTGCTGGACGAGCCCGGTTACGCCTGAATCGGCGTGCAGATCTCGACGCGGAACCCGTCGGGGTCGGCGACGTAGGCCACGGTCTGGCCCCAAGGCATCTGCTGCGGCTCCTGCACCCCGCGCGCGCCGGCGGCCAGCGCCTGCTGCAGCGTCGCGGCGACGTCGTCGGTGGTGAAGGCGATCTCGAAGCAGGGTGCGTCGGCCTGCGGTGCCTGGGCCTGGTGGCCCAGCTGCGCCAGCAGCCGCCGCGACGAGAAGGCGAGCGTGGTCGAGCCGGTGTCGAGCTCGCCGTAGTCGCCGCCTTCGTGCTGGAGCTTCAGCGCCAGGCCGAAGGCCGAGCGGTAGAAGGCCAGGCTGCGGGCGACGTCTTCGACGTAGAGGATGGTGTAGGCAAGCGGCATGACGGGTTGCGGTGTCGTATGGATGGCCCGCAGTCTGGACCCGGCGCCGAGCCGCGTCTTGAAGAAACCCGACAGCGCCCGGCCGTCGCGAGTGAAGTGCCGATCAGTCCTTGGCCGGCCCCGAGACCTTGTGCCGCATCAGCCGGCCCTTCTCGCGTTCCCAGTCGCGCTCCTTCTCGGTGTTGCGCTTGTCGTGCTGGGCCTTGCCTTTGGCGAGTGCGATCTCGGCCTTCACCAGGCCGCCCTTGTAGTGCAGGTTCAGCGGCACGAGCGCGAAACCCTTCTGCTCGACCTTGCCGACGAGACGACGGATCTCGTCCTTCTTCATCAGCAGCTTCTTCGTGCGGTCGGCCTCGGGGCTGACGTGCGTGGACGCCGAGCGCAGCGCGTTGATGCGGCAGCCGATCAGGAAGAGCTCGCCGTCGCGGATCAGCACGTAGCCGTCGGTCAGCTGCACCTGGCCGGCGCGGATGGCCTTGATCTCCCAGCCGGCCAGCACCATGCCGGCTTCGTACTGCTCCTCGATGTGGTACTCGAAGCGGGCGCGGCGGTTTTCTGCGATGTTGGCCATGGAGTCGTCGACGAGGGGCGGCCCCCTACAATGAAGACCATTGTATGAAGCACGTGAAGAAGTCGGTCCTGCTGTGGTACTCCCCGAGGGAGATGTACGACCTGGTGACGGACGTCCCCCGCTACCCGCAGTTCCTGCCCTGGTGCGACCGCGCCGACGTGCTGGAGACGCACGACGACGGCGTCACCGCACGCCTGGGCATGCACTATATGGGGGTGAAACACGCGTTCACCACCCGCAACAGCAACGTGGTGCCGGAGTCGGTGCTGATGAAGCTGGTCGACGGCCCGTTCTCGCTGCTCGAAGGCACCTGGGCCTTCCAGGCGCTCGGCCGCCCGGGCAGCGAGGCTCAGGCCTGCAAGGTCGAGCTCGACCTGCGTTACGCCTTTGCCGGCAAGGCGCTGGAGCTCGTCGTCAGCCCGGTGTTCGACCGCATCGCCAACACCCTGGTCGACTCCTTCGTCAAACGCGCCGAATCGGTCTACGGCCCGCGCTGAACGCCGTGCGTGTCGAACTCGTCTACTGCCCGGCACCGCACCGGGTGGACAGCCAGCCGCTCGAAGTCGCCGACGGCGCGACGCTGGCCGACGCACTGCGCGCCAGCGGCCTGCTCGAGCGCCACGCCCTGAAGCTGGAAACGGTCGAAGCCGGCATCTGGGGCCGCGTGCGGCCGCTGCAGACGCTGTTGCGCGAAGACGACCGCATCGAGCTGTACCGGCCGCTGGTGGTCGACCCTAAGGAAGCGCGCCGGCTGCGTTATCGCGGCGGCCAACCGGGCTGAGCCCGAGCGCGATGGCACGTGCGAGGGCCGAGGACTAGTCCTCAGCTGCAGTCGGAGGCGATGATCTCTTCGGCGCGGCGCGACTCTTCGGCGCGGCCCTTGTCGTCGAGGATCTCGCGTTCACCCTTGTCGTTCAGGCGCGCGATGCGCTGGCCGCTCTGCAGCCCGGCGAGGTGGGAGCGCGCGCGCCGGCAGTTCTCGGCCTTGGCCTGGGCGACGCGCTCCTGCTCCGCCTTGGCCTTGGACTGCTGCTCCTGGTCGGCGGCGCGCGCGCTCCCACCTCGCCGGGCTGCAG
>NZ_NRRU01000013.1 GCF_016583785.1 Rubrivivax gelatinosus
CCCCGCCCCATGAACGCTCCCCTGCCCGTGCTGGCCAATGTCGCCGAACAGGAGTTCACGCTCTCGGCGGCCGACTTCGAGCGCATCCGGCAGCTCATCTACCAGCGCGCCGGCATCAGCCTGCACGCCGGCAAGCAGGCGATGGTCTACAGCCGCCTGTCGCGCCGGCTGCGCGAGACGGGCTTCCGCGACTTCTCGAGCTACCTGCAGGCGCTTGAACGCGGCGGCTCCGATCAGGAATGGCAGGAGTTCGTCAACTGCCTGACCACCAACCTGACCGCCTTCTTCCGCGAGGAGCACCACTTCCACGCCCTCGTCGAGGACCTGCGCGCCCGTGCCTCCAAGCCGATCCGCATCTGGTGCAACGCCGCCTCGACCGGCGAGGAGCCGTACTCGCTGGCGATGACCGTCGCCGAGACGCTGGGCAGCTCGGCGCAGGTGAAGATCATCTGCAGCGACATCGACACCAAGGTGCTGGCCACGGCCTCGCGCGGCGTCTACGGCGCCGACGCGCGCGGCCTGTCGCCCGAGCGCCTGAAGCGCCACTTCCTGCGCGGCACGGCGCAGAACGAAGGCTTCATCCGCATCAAGCCCGAGCTCGCGCGGCTGATCGAGTTCCGCAGCTTCAACCTGATGAGCGCGAGCTGGTCGGCACTCGGCGACCCCTTCGACATCGTGTTCTGCCGCAACGTGATGATCTATTTCGACAACCCGACGCAGCGCAAGGTGCTCGAGCACACGCATGCGGCGATGAAACCGGGCGGCCTGCTCTACGTCGGCCACTCGGAGAACTTCACCGACTCGCGCGACCTGTTCAGATTGCGCGGAAAGACGATCTACGAGCGCGTCTGAGCGCGCTTGCGAAGCAGTCCCGACTCAAGATCCGGTCCGAACAGGACGATATGACGACCATGTCACTCGCCCCTTCTTCCGCGGTACAGGCCGCTCGTGCGCCCGCCGCCGGGCCGTCGCGCCTGGAACGCCTCAAGAGCGCACCGCGCCGCCCGGGCGAGGCATCCTTCTTTTTCTACGACTCTCACTTCCGCAACGAAGCGGTGAAGGTGCTGCCCGGCGAGTTCTTCGTCTACGACGAGGACATCCTCGTGATGACGACGCTGGGCTCGTGCATCGCCGCCTGCCTGTGGGACCGCGAGAAGAAGCTCGGCGGCATGAACCACTTCATGCTGCCCGACGCCGGCGGCAGCGCCGACTGCGGCCGCTACGGCTCGTTCGCGATGGAACTGCTGATCAACGAGATGATCAAGCGCGGCGCGACGCGCTCGACGATGGAGGCCAAGGTCTTCGGCGGCGGCGCGGTCATCAGCGGCATGAACACGATCAACGTCGGCGAACGCAACACCGCCTTCGTGATGGATTACCTGCGCACCGAGCGCATCACGGTGGTCAGCAAGGACGTGCTGGACATCTATCCGCGCAAGGTGTGTTTCCTGCCGCACAGCGGCAAGGCAATGGTGAAGAAGCTCGCCTCGGCCAACACCGAGGCGCTGGTGGCGCAGGAACGTGCTGCAGCCACCCAACGCGTGCCCGCCGGCAGCAGCGGCGGCAGCGTCGACCTGTTCTGAGGACGGCGCCGCACAGGCAGGAGAGAACATCAAGATGAGCAAGACCCGTGTCGTCGTCGTCGACGACTCCGCCCTCGTGCGCGGCCTCTTGGCGGAGATCATCAACCAGCAGCCCGACATGATCTGCGTCGGCGCCGCGTCCGACCCGCTGGTCGCGCGCGAGATGATCCGCAACCTGAACCCGGACGTCATCACGCTGGACATCGAGATGCCGCGCATGGACGGCATCGACTTCCTGTCGCGGCTGATGCGGCTGCGGCCGATGCCGGTGGTGATGGTCTCGACGCTGACCGAACGCGGCGCCGAGGTGACGATGAAGGCGCTGGAACTCGGCGCCGTCGACTTCGTCTCCAAGCCCAAGATCGGTGTCGCCGACGGCCTGCGCCAGCTCGGCGACGACATCACCGAGAAGGTCCGCACCGCGGCCAAGGCACGTGTGCACCGGCTGGCGACGCCGGCACCGGCCGCCCCGGGCAGCAGCCCCGCCAAGCCGGCGATGGTCAGCCCGCTGGGCCGGCTGTCGACCGAGAAGATCATCTTCATCGGCGCCTCCACCGGCGGCACCGAAGCCACGCGCGAAGTCATCACCCAGCTGCCGCCGGACGCGCCGGCGGTGATGATCACCCAGCACATGCCGCCGGGCTTCACGAAGAGTTATGCCGCCCGCCTGAACGGGCTGGCGCGCATCCGCGTCGCCGAAGCCGTGGACGGCGAACGTGTGCTGCCGGGCCACGCCTACATCGCGCCGGGCGGCCTGCACCTGTCGGTCGAACGCTCCGGCGCCAACTACATCGCCCGCGTGCGCGACGGCGACCCGGTCAACCGCCACAAGCCTTCGGTCGAGGTGCTGTTCCAGTCGGCGGCCCGCGTCGTCGGCCAGAACGCGCTCGGCGTGATGCTCACCGGCATGGGCGCCGACGGCGCGCGGGCGATGCGCGAGATGCGCGACGCCGGCAGCTGGAACGTGGCCCAGGACGAGGCCACCTGCGTCGTCTTCGGCATGCCGCGCGAAGCGATCGCGCACGGCGCCGCGCACGAGGTGCTGCCGCTGACGCGCATCGCCCCGGCGCTGATCGAACGCCTGCGCAGCACCGCCGGCATGGCGACGACGCGCGTCTGACCCCGCAACCACGGGCCGCGGCGCGGCCCGGTCCTTGCTGCCCCCGTAGCCATGGGTCCCGGCCCGCACGCCTTCATGCGTGCGGCTAGCATCGGCGCCCGGTATTGATGCAAGGAACGGATTTGGACGCCTCGTGGGTGAACGCCATTGCCGGCTTCGGCGTCGGCACGGTCGTGGGCATCACTGGCGTCGGCGGCGGGGCGCTGATGACGCCCATCCTGGTGCTGCTGTTCGGCGTCGCCCCGGCTTCGGCCATCGGCACCGACCTCTGGTTCGCCGCGATCACCAAGACCGTCGGCGGCTTCGTGCACCACTCGCGCGGCACCGTCGACAAGGAGGTGCTGAAGCTGCTGTGCATGGGCAGCCTGCCGACCTCGATCGCGACGCTGGCCTGGCTGCACCTGAGCAACGCCGCGCAGCTGAAGAGCGGCATGCTGATGGCGGCACTCGGCGCGGTGCTGCTGCTGACCGCCGTCGCGATGCTGTTCAAGAAACGCGTGCAGGCCGTCGGCCTGAAGCTGCGCACGCTGTCGCCGCTGGACTTCAAGCGCGCCCAGCCGGCGATGACGGTTCTGGCCGGCGCCATCCTCGGCCTGCTGGTGACGCTGACCTCGATCGGGGCCGGCGCGCTGGGCGCGGTGATGCTGGTCTACCTCTACCCGTTCCGGATGACGCCGACGCGCCTGGTCGGCACGGACATCGTGCACGCGATCCCGCTGACCATCATCGCCGGCACCGGCCATCTGCTGATGGGCAACGTCGACCTGCTGCTGCTGGGCACGCTGCTGATCGGCTCGATCCCCGGGATCATCCTCGGCTCGCACCTGGGCTCGCGCCTGCCCGAAGGCGTGCTGCGCCCGGCGATCGCGACGCTGCTGGTCGTCGCCGGGGTCAAGCTGCTGCACGTCTAGAGGCTGCGGCCTCGGGACGGCGCCAGGAACAGCTGCTGCAGGTCGGAGAGGAAGTCGAAGCCGCGCACGCTCGGCGCCAGCCGGCCGTCTCGGTGTTCGAGCAGGCCCCGTTCGAGCGCCTGCGTCAGCCCCGGCTCCAGCGCCGTCGGCGCCAGGCCGGTGCGCTGGGCGAACAGCGCCGGCTCGAAGCCGTCCTTCAGCCGCAGCGCGTTGAGCATGAACTCGAACGGCAGCTCGGCGGCGCCGACCTCGTGTTCGTTGGACACCGCGTTGCCGGCGAGCGCGTGCTCGACGTAGGCCTGCGGCTCGCGCCAGCGCACCTGGCGCACGATGCGTTCGGCGAACGACAGCTTGCCGTGCGCACCGGCGCCCAGGCCGAGGTAGTCGCCGAAGTGCCAGTAGTTCTGGTTGTGCACGCAGCGGTGGCCCGGGCGCGCGAAGGCCGAGACCTCGTAGCGCGCCAGCCCGCTGGCCGCGGTGCGTTCGGCGATCAGGTCCAGCATGTCGCTGGCGAGGTCGTCGTCCGGCAGGCCGGAGGGCGGCGCCGACGCGAAGCGCGTGTTCGGCTCCAGGCTCAGGTGGTAGATCGACAGGTGCGGCGGCGCGTAGGCCAGCGCGGTGTCCAGTTCACGTGCCAGCGCCGCCAGGTCCTGGCCCGGCAGCGCGTACATCAGGTCGAGGTTGAAGGTGTCGAAGGCGCGTGCCGCCTCCTCGACCGCGGCGCGCGCCTGGGCGGCGTCGTGCACGCGGCCGATCGCCACCAGCGAGGCGTCGTCGAAGCTCTGCACGCCGATCGACAGCCGCGTGACGCCGGCGGCGCGGAAGGCGGCAAAACGTTCGCGCTCGAAGGTGCCGGGGTTGGCTTCGAGCGTGACCTCGCAGCCCGGCACCAGCGGCAGGCGCGCGCGCACCGCAGCCAGCAGCCGGTCGATCAGCTCGGGCTCGAGCAGGCTGGGCGTGCCGCCGCCGATGAACACGCTCTGCACCGGCCGGCCCCAGACCAGCGGCAGCGAAGCGTCGAGGTCGGCGATCAGGGCGGCGACGTACTGCGCCTGCAGCGCCGCGTCGGGGCGGCCACCGCCGCCGGCGATCTCGTGCGAGTTGAAGTCGCAGTACGGGCACTTGCGCAGGCACCAGGGCACGTGCAGGTACAGCGCCAGCGGCGGCAGCGCGTCCAGGCGCACGGCGCCGGGTTTGAGCCAGCGCACGGCGACTTCGGCGCGGGTATCAGCCAAGGTGCCAGGCTTCGCGCAGCATGGCGCTCATCTGCGCCGCAGCGCGGGCCCGGTGGCTGTGCGCGTTCTTCGTCGCCGCGTCGAGTTCGGCCACCGTCGCGCCGAGTTCGGGCACGTAGACCAGCGGGTCGTAGCCGAAACCGCCGCTGCCACGGCGTTCGGCCAGCAGTTCGGCGCTCCAGCGGCCCGACGCGACCAGCGGCTCGGGGTCGTCGGCGTGGCGCAGCGCGACGATGACGCTGACGAAGGCGGCACGGCGGTCGGCGACGCCGGCCATGCGCTCCAGCAGCAGCGCGTTGTTGGCGGCATCCTGCGCGGCGCGGCGGGCCTCACGGTCGGCCAGGGCTGCGGCTTCGGCCGGCAGCGGCGCGTAATGCGCCGAGATCACGCCCGGCGCGCCGCCGAGCGCGTCGACGCACAGCCCCGAGTCGTCGGCGACAGCGGCGCCGCCGGCGGCACGCGCGGCGTGGCGCGCCTTGGCGAGTGCGTTCTCGACGAAGGTGTGGTGCGGCTCCTCGGCTTCAGAGATGCCGAGTTCGCCCTGGGGCACGAGTTCGATCGCCAGCGTGCCGAAGAGCGCACGCAGTTCCTTCAGCTTCTTCGCGTTGTTCGACGCGAGCACGAGGCGCAGCACCGCCTTCGCTCCTCAGGCCGCCGCCAGCGCCGCGCGCTGGGCCGCGACGAGTTCGGCGATGCCCTTGCCGGCCAGCGCCAGCAGCGCGTCCATCTCGACGCGCGTGAACGGCACGCCTTCGGCCGTGCCCTGGACCTCGACGTAGTGGCCGGCGCCGGTCATGACGACGTTCATGTCGGTGTCGCAGGCCGAGTCCTCGATGTACTCCAGGTCCAGCAGCGGCGTGCCCTCGACGATGCCGACCGAGATCGCGGCGACGTGTTCGCGGATCGGCGAGGCGGCGATGCGGCCCTGGGCCAGCAGCCACGTAACCGCATCCTGCGCGGCGACGAAGGCGCCGGTGATCGCCGCGGTGCGCGTGCCGCCGTCGGCCTGCAGCACGTCGCAGTCGATCAGGATGCTGCGCTCGCCGAGGGCGCCGAGGTCGAAGACGCTGCGCAGCGAGCGCCCGATCAGGCGCTGGATCTCCTGCGTGCGCCCGCTCTGTTTGCCGCGGGCGGCTTCACGGTCGCCGCGGGTGTGGGTGGCGCGCGGCAGCATGCCGTATTCGGCCGTCACCCAGCCCTGCCCGCTGCCGCGCTTGTGCGGCGGCACCTTCTCCTCGACCGACGCGGTGCACAGCACCTGGGTGTCGCCGAAGGCGACCAGCACCGAGCCTTCGGCATGTTTGGTGTAGTGGCGGGTGATCGTGACCGGGCGCAGCGCATCGTGGGCGCGGCCGGCGGAGCGGACGAAGGTCATGGCAGGAGAGTCGCAAAACGAAGCCGCCATTGTCGCCGCCCGGCCCCATCGTCCGTCGAACCAGAACCCCTCCTGGAGGGGCAGGGGTGCGACCTTCAAACTGGAGCCCCCTCGCGGAGGGGGCTCGGGGAGCGCACAGAAAGGATCGCTGCAAGCGATCAGGAAGTCATCGCTTCTGCGATGACTTCCTGATCGCTTCGTTGATCTCGCGGATCGACCGCTCGATCTCGGCTTCGTCGAGTTCGTCCGCCGGCTCGCCGGCCATGCTGGCCTGGATCGTCGACGCGAAGACCTGGTCGCCGAGCGACATCGTCGAGATGCCACCGGAGCTGTCGCCGTCCTCGGCGCCTTCCCATTCGACGGCGATGCCGGTGACGTTGTCGCTGCGCGCGCCGCCCAGGCGCAGCGCCTGCTCGACGAGTTCGGGCACGGCGTCGGAGATCGGCCGCTGCGTCAGATGCTCGGTGATGACGGCGTCGCTGACCTGGCCCCACAGCCCGTCGGAACACAGCAGGATGCGGTCGCCGGCCTGCATCAGCAGCGGGCCGGCGGTGTCGACGACCGGCTTGCCGGGGCTGCCCAGGCAGGTGAAGAGCACGTTGCGGTTGTAGCGCTCGCCCATCGGCACGACCTGCGACAGCGTGTCCTGCAGCTCGGAATAGGAGTGGTCGCGGGTGCGCGCGATCAGCTTGTCGCCGCGCACCATGTACAGCCGCGAGTCGCCGCAGTGTGCCCAGTAGGCCGAGTGGCCCTGCAGCACACAGGCGACGACCGTGGTGCGCGGCGTGTCGACCAGCGCACGTTCGGTGGCGTAGCGCAGCAGCTGGTGGTGCGCGGCGATGATCGCGTCGTGCAGCGTGCGCATCGGGTCGCGCAGCGAGGGCCGCGCCTCGCGCTGGAAGACCGCCGCCAGCGTCTGCAGCGCCAGCTGCGCCGCGACCTCGCCCTCTGGATGCCCGCCCATGCCGTCGGCGAGCGCGAACAGGCCCGCGTCACGCGTGTAGCAGTAGCCCATGCGGTCTTCGTTCTTCTCGCGGCCGCCCTTGCGGCTGACCTGGTAGACGGCGAAGCGCATCGGGCGTCAGGCCTTTTGCCCGGTCTTGATGGTCTCGATCTGGAGCTTGAGCCGCTCGCTGAAGCTCAGCTTGGTGTAGCGGCGCTCGGTCTCGCGCGCCAGTTCCTTCTGCAGCGCGAACACGCTCTGCGGGCGCGACAGCGGGTCCAGCGACATGCACCACTCGGTGACCTCGATCAGGTTGTCCGAGTAGACGTTGCGCAACCGCGAGAGCGACAGCGCCAGGCGGTCCTTCTCCAGGCGCTGCGGGGCGTCGTTGGGCGGGTAGCCCTGCATGCAGGCGTAGATGCAGGCGCCGATGGCGTAGATGTCGGTCCAGGGGCCCAGCGAGCCGTCGCGGCGGTACATCTCGGGCGCGGCGAAACCCGGCGTGTACATGGGCCGGATGAAGTTGCCTTCCTTGGACAGCACTTCGCGTGCTGCGCCGAAGTCCAGCAGCACCGCCTTGTTGTCGTTGGTGACGAAGACGTTGGCCGGCTTGATGTCCAGGTGCAGCATCTTGTGCTGGTGCACGATGCGCAGGCCGCGCAGGATCTCGTCGAACAGGCTGCGGATCGTGCTCTCGCGGAACACCTTGTCGCGCTTCAGGTCGCGCGCGGTGACGATGAAGTCCTGCAGCGTGTCGCCCTGCAGGTAGTTCATCACCATGTAGACGGTCTCGTTCTCGCGGAAGAAGTTCAGCACCGAGACCACGCTCGGGTGGCTGATCTGCGCAAGCGAGCGGCCTTCTTCGAAGAAGCTCTTCAGGCCCAGGCGGTACAACGGCTGCTTGTCGGGCTTGACGCGCGGCGTCAGCTCGCCGGCCGAGCGTTCGGCCAGCGACGAGGGCAGGTATTCCTTGATCGCGACGAGCTGCTTGTCCTGCCCCTCGGCGAGGTAGACGACGCCGAAGCCGCCAGCGGCGAGCTTCTTGACGATCTGGTAGCCCCCGACCACGGTGCCCGAAGGCAGCGGAGCAGGTTTGGGCTTTGACATAATCGCCGGCTTTTCGAGGGGTGGAAATCGATGGCCGTTTATAGCATGACGGGGTATGCCAACGCCGCTTCGGCGCCCGCGTCCGACGGCCCGTCCAAGGCCTCCGTGACCGTGGAGGCGCGGTCGGTCAACGGGCGTTTCCTGGACCTTTCGTTTCGCATGCCCGACGACCTGCGCGGGCTGGAGCCGGCGCTGCGCGACCTGCTGGGCACGGCGTTCCGTCGCGGCAAGATCGAGCTGCGCATCTCGACCGCGCGCGACAACGACAGCGCCTGGCCCAACCCCAGCTCCGAGCAGCTGAACCGGCTGGTCCGGCTGGAGGCTTCGGTGCAGGGCTGGATGTCGCAGGCGCGCGGTCTGTCGGTCAACGAGGTGCTGCAGTGGTGCCGCAGCGGTGCCGGCAGCGAGCGCCTGGACGAACCCGCACTGGAAGCGGCCAGGCTGTGCATCGAAGGCCTGCGCGACGCCCGGGCACGCGAAGGCAAGCGCCTGGTGGCGATGCTCGTCGACCGCCTGAACAAGCTGCGCGACCTGGCCGACAAGGCCGAGCCGCTGCTGCCCCAGGTGGTGCAGCGCCAGCAGCAGCGTTTCCTGGAGCGCTGGAACGAAGCGCTGCACAACGCCAACGCCGGCGCCACCGTGCCGGCGAGCGCGCTGCAGGAGCGTGCACTCGCCGAAGCCGCCGCGTTCGCGATCCGCATCGACGTCGCCGAGGAGCTGACGCGCCTGCGTTCGCACCTGGACGAGATCGAACGCCTGCTGAAGAAGGGCGGCGAACTCGGCAAGCGCCTGGACTTCCTGATCCAGGAACTGCAGCGCGAAGCGAACACGCTGGGCTCGAAGTCGCCGGCGATCGAGCTGACCGCGATCTCGGTCGAGATGAAGGTGCTCGTGGAGCAGATGCGCGAGCAGGTGCAAAACATCGAGTAGGTTTTCGGGGGTGTTCGGGGCGTCCCAAAAACGCACCTAACCCCTTGATGTTCCTGGGATTTCGGTCACCAGGACGTCTCAGGCGGTTCCGCCGAAGTGCGTGAACCGTGTGAGGTTTACTGTGAGGTTCGAGCCCGAACCTCACACCTCGTCAGCCCATCCGGGCGGCGAACCTCACACCCAAAACGGAGAACTACCGTGACTGGGACTGAGAAGAGCATTACCGATCGGACACTGCGAGCCTGGCTCGCGGCCGGCCCCACCAACAAGAGCATCGGCGACGGGCTGACGTTCATCGCCAGCGACGCGTCGGCGGCCGTCGGCAAGGCGTCGTGGATCCTGCGCTATCGCATCGGCGGGCGGCAGCGCGAGAAGGTGCTGGGGCGCTACCCCGACCTCTCGCTCAAGGACGCACGCGAACTGGCGCGACGCGACCGGGCGCAGGTGCAGCAGGGCGTGGACATCGCGGCTGCCAAGCAGGACGTGAAGGCGCGGCTGGCGGACGCCCGGGACGTGCGCGAACTCGGCAAGCTCTGGCACGCGCGGCACATCGCGGAGCGCTACAAGCACCCGAAGGTGGTCGAGCGCATTCTGGAGCGGCATGTGTACCCGGTCATCGGCACGGTGCAGATCGTCGACGTCCGGGAGCACCACATCGACCAGGTGCTGACGCGCACCGTAAAGCGCGGCGCGCCGACGATCGCCAACGACGCGCTGCGCATCCTGTTCCGGATGTTCCACTTAGCGATGAAGCGGCAGTGGGTGGACCGCAACCCCGCGGCGAGCTTCGACCTCAGCGACGCCGGCGGCACCGAACGGCCGCGCGAGCGCTGGCTCAGCACCGCCGAACTGCAGGCGCTGGCCAAGGCGATGCGCAACACGCCGAGCTTCGGCCGCATCAACGAGCTGTCCGTATGGCTGCTGCTCGCGCTGTGCGTGCGCAAGATGGAACTGCTGGGCGCACGCTGGGACGACTTCGATCTCGAAGCGGGCGTCTGGCTGCTGCGGCCCGAGCGCACGAAGACCGGCGCCCGCATCGAGATCCCGCTGACCGAGCCCGTGCTGGCATGGCTGAACGAAGTGCGGCTGCTCTCCTGCTGCAGCGACTACCTCTTCCCGCCGAGACGCCGCGTCGGGATCCGCCCGGACACAGGGCAGCGCAACCGGTTCCCGCACGTCAGCCCCGACACGCTGAACCTGGCACTTCGGCGGCTGGAACTCGACGGCGTCGAACACTTCACGGTCCACGACATGCGGCGCACCGCACGCAGCCACATGGCCGCTCTCGGCGTCGACCGCTTCGTCGCCGAACGCTCGCTGAACCACAAGCTGCGCGACGTCGAGGGCACCTACAACCGCTACGACTACTTCGACGAGCGGCGGCGGGCGCTGGGGGTGTGGGCCGAGATGCTGAGGAGACTGGCGGCCGGGGAGGTCGAGGAGAGCCAGGAGACACCGCGGGGCCGGTTCAGGATGTCGAAACAGGCGGATGGAAATGCCGAAGCCAAGGGCTGAGCGCCATTGTGCGATCAGGCGCCCGGCGCGCTTGGCTGAGAGGGTCGCGACCTGACGGGACCAGGATTTCCGGCGGAATCCAGCGGCGCCGGCGAACACTGCGGGACTAGAGTGAACGCGTGGCAACGCCCCTGGAGAACGCCATGCCGTACAGCTTCAATGCCCGCAGCCTTCGGCCATCCGCGGAACCCGACGGCTTCATGCGTCTGCAATCGGTCATGCGACTGACTGGCCTAGGGCGGTCGACGATCTACCGGATGATCAACCGGCAGACGTTCCCGAAGCCGGTCCAACTGAGCGAGAGGTCGATCGGGTGGCGGCGGGTGGAGGTGGAGGAGTGGAGCAGGGGCAGGCCTGCGGCCACGCGGTGAAAGGTAGGCTGCGCCAGCGACTGCTCCACCCCGTCTGCTGTCGGTCGCGCTCAGGCGGCGAATGTCGGCGGCTGCCGGAAGCAGACTTTCGAATGCAGCGCCGTTGCCCGGCAACTCACGCACGAAGATGCGACCGACGCCGTGCTCCTGATGCCGTACGAAGACCTGCGGGCACTCCAGGTCAGCGTCGATAACACCGACAAGCTGGGGCTCGCCCGCGTCAACTGGGACGGGCCGCGCTACGGGCGCGTAGTGGACTCTAGCCAGGCCACGCTTCAGTCGGCATGTCGTTGTACGAAGCGCGAGCGTACTTGGCGCACGCCAACCTCCAGCGGCCGCTCGGCCGGACGTGGGACGAACTCGCGCGCATGCAGCGCGGCCGCATGGTCTCCTGACGCGGCCCAACCTCACGGAGTAAGCGGCACCTTCGCCCCGCGGATGGCATCCGCCGCCGCTCGGTGCATAGCACCCGACGGGTGGACCAGCGGCAGCTTGGTGAGGAGCCGGACGCAGCGCATCGCCAGCGAGCCGAACAGCACGACGCAGTCCGAGCCGTACTGCTGCGCCGAACGGTAGGAGATGCCGCTGTAGCCGGCGTTGCGCGCCTCGCCCGCCAGTTCCTGGGTCTCGCGGTAGCGCAGCGACTGCAACACCGGCCAGGCGCTGGCGTGGAATCGCAGGTCCAGCAGGCGCAGGGGCGCCGTCGTCTGGAGGGTGAGCAGCCCGCGGCCTGCAAGCGTCGACATGGACAGCGAGGTGGCCTCCCGCCGCGCAAGCGTCTCGTAGACCGCCGCCTCGCTCGTCTCGGCGAAGTACGCGACCTCGTCGTCGACCAGATCGAACCGGTTCAGGAGGAGGCCGCGGGGCGGAATGCGGAGCGGTCCGACCGCCACGGCGCCGCGGCGCGACCGCAAGCGCTGCACCCGATACAAGATCCTGGGCGCCGGAAGGATGAAGTCGGGTGCGTGTTCGAGTTCTGCGAGCTTCATGGGCGAGGGTCAGTTGCCCTCATGCTCAGCGATGTCGAGAACACGTTTGCCTTGCCCTTGCTCGATGGCCGCGCGTGGCGTGACGCCGCCAAGAGCGCCGTGGGGCGTTTCCAGGAAGGCGAGCAGCGCCCAGCCTTCGGTCGTGCCGAGCGCAGCAGCGAGTTTGGGCAGCAGCGGCCAGACCAGCGGCTCGAACTGCCACCGGGGCAGGCGGAAACCGCGCTTGGTCTGGGACAGGCCGATGCACCGGCCTTTGGCGATCCAGGCGTTGACGGTGACCCGACTGGTGCCGGCGAGTTCAGCGGCCTCGTCGGTCGAAACCATGTCGTCGGCCGCCAGGCGCGCACTGCGTGCGGCCAAGCTACTGTTGAGCAGGGCGCGAGTCGCTTCGAGACTGACGTAGTCGGCAAGGCCGGGTCTGGGGGTACGTGTGTTCCCGACTTGGGAGTCGGAGGGGAGATGCAAGGAATCTGTCTTCATGGGTCCGGGGGCAGCTCGCTGGAATCGGCCGCCCAGTAGGGAGTCAGGGGTTGTTTCCTGGCCGTGGCCGGCGACATGGAGCATCGTCTCCATGACTGGGACGACTACAGCTAAGGTGGAGGCGCCGGGTCTCTCGTTAATCTCGTTAAGTTGGATTTTATAGTAAACCCAGTCGGAGGCAAATCCAGCCCAGCCCTGCGCGAGACAAGCCTCCTCTTGCCAGCCCGCCTGCCGTCTGTATTGGGTCGGCGCTTCATGGGGCGCAGTACCCCGCAGTGGCTCCACGCGCTACGTCCAACTCCACCGACGCGGTCCTGAACGGACTCCCGCAGCGTCGCCCGGAACCTCACAAATTGCCGATCGGTCATTATCCGGTTGACATCAGGGCATGCGCGCCTCAGACTTACCGATCAGTAATTCCTTGGTGTCGCGATGCCTCCCTCGACACAAAACTTCCCGCTCGGTCATCGAGACTCGTCCGAGATCTCGATCCGCTCATCCGCCGAACTGGGCGCCACCATCCGCGGCCAACGCAAGCAGTTGGCCCTGACGCAACTGGACCTGGCCGGCCTGGGCAACACCGGCAACCGCTTCATCGTCGACCTGGAGAACGGCAAGCCCACGGTGCAGTTGCAGAAGGCGCTGGACATCCTGGACCTGCTCGGACTGGAAGTCGTGGTGCGCAGCAAGGCGTCGCGTTCGCTGTGAGGAGCCGATGATGGACCCGCGGCCCGATCGCCTGGACGTCTGGTACGGCAGCGAGCTGGTCGGCACGGTGCACGACAGCATGCCGCTGGCGTTCGAGTACGCGCCCGGCTGGCTGGCCGGTGGGCAGCGCATGTCGTTGGCCACGATCGCGCTGCAGCCGGGCCGGCAGGACTCGGCCGCCGTGCAAGCCTTCTTCGAGAACCTGCTGCCCGAAGGCGACCTGCGCGAGTACCTGGCGGCCCAGCGCAAAGCCTCGACGCTGTTCTCGCTGCTGCTCGAAGTGGCGGGCGACACGGCAGGCGCCTGCGTTCTCGTACCGCCCGGCCAAGTGCCCGAGCCACCGCGGTACGAGGCGACCACCTGGGAAGCCATCGCCGCCATCATCGGCAAGCGCTCGGCGTCGGCGATCGACCTTCAGGGCGAAGGCGCGCGCATCTCGCTGGCCGGCGCGCAGGACAAGACCAGCATCGCGCTCTTCGATGACGGCGTGCCGCGCCTGCCCAAGGGCACCTCGCCATCGACCCACATCCTCAAGCCCAACATCCGCCGCCTGGCCAAGGTGTGGCATTCCGCCGCCAACGAGGCGATCGTGATGCGTGCCGCAGCCCTCTGCGGGCTGCCGACGGCCGAGGTGTTCTACGAGCCGCTCACCGAGTCCTGCGTCGTGTGCCGTTTCGACCGCATGGCGCGTCCGGACGGCACGCTGGCGCGGCTGGTCCAGTACGACCTGTGCCAGCTGGCCGGCACGCTGTCGGACCGCAAGTACGAGAAGGAAGGCGGGCCGGGACTGGCCGCCTGCGCGGAGCTGGTCAGACGCTACAGCGCCCAGCCGGCACCGGACCTGCGCCACCTGGTGCGCTGGGTGTTCTTCAACCTCTACGTCGGCAACAACGACAGCCACGCCAAGAACCTGTCGCTCTACAGCTTGCCGGGCCAGGGCGTGAGGCTGACGCCGTTCTACGACCTGATGTGCACGCGGTTGTATCCGGGCCTGTCACCGGAGTTCGCGTTCGCGATCGGCGGCGAGGCACGCCCCGGTGAGCTGGGAGCGGACCACCTGACCCTGCTCGCACGGCAACTCGGCATGCAGCCGCGCTACCTGAAGCAGCAGGCCGCCGACGTCGCGGCAAGCCTGCCTGCAGCGATGAGCCAGGCCGTGCAACAAGTCGCCCCGGCGCTGTCGCCTTCGGCCCGCACGCTGGCCGGGCGGCTGGAGAAGTTCGTCGCCTCGTCGACGAAGAAGATTGCGGCGCGGCTCATAGCCTAGCTGCCGGGCTCACACGCAGCGATCCAGGCGCCCGTAGCCAACGACCGCTGCACCAGGCGCTGCATGCCGCTGCAAGGCGGCCCACCACGACTGCACAGTCCGACCTGGTCACCCGTTGAGCGTTTCGTTTATTTCGAATACGATCGCGAGCATAACCATTTGTGCAGCAGAGCCGTCCACCATGACCCAGCCCACCACCTTCGAGGCATCCCTTCCGGTTGCGCGGGAGGTCGCTGCGGCCACCCAAGGACAGCGGGAACTCGCCGCGTTCCTTTCAACCCAGTCGGACACCCAGCGGATCCAGATCTTCGACGAGAAGAACGAAGCGCACGCCGTGGAGCTGCCGACGTCGGCCCTGCGCCTGCTGGTCGACATCCTGTCCGAGCTTGCCGACGGCAACGCAGTGAAGGTGGTTCCCATCCATGCGGAACTGACCACGCAGGAAGCGGCCGACCTGCTCAACGTGTCGAGACCCCATCTGGTCAAGCTGCTGGAGACGGGCGCGCTGCCGTTTCACAAGGCAGGCAAGCACCGGCGGGTCTGCTTCGCCGACTTGATGGCATACAAGGCCGCGCAGGAGAAGCGCAGCGCAGAGGCGCGGCAAGAGCTTGCCGAGCAGGCGCAGGCGCTTCAGATGGGCTACGACTGAAAAGCATGCCCCTCGCTGCAGCACTCGGGTCACACAAGCAAGCGCGACGGAGAGTCCGGTGCATGCGCGCGCTAGACCATCTCGTCTCGCAACACGGCCGGCGCACGCACTCAACCTGCGACCAGGATCTGGCCAAGCTTCAGCAAAGCAGTAAAGACGATCAGCGGCGCAAGCAGTCTCCATAACCCGACGGTGGTGAGGCGATAGCGCTCGTTTGCGAAGACGGCCCGCGCGAGCCTCCGGATGGCCAGAAAACCGCAGCCGGCCAGCCCAACCATGCCGACGAGCCCCGCGTCGGCCGGAACGGCGCAGATGCAGGCGGCGATCCCGGCGGGCCAGGCCAGAGCATCGACCGCCGACACGATGCGACGCCCAGGCCAGACATGCAGATCGGGTCGGGGGCCGCGCACGAAGAAGAACCACATGGCATCGCTCCGTTCAGAACGGCGCGTCGGCGCCGCCGACGAACAGTCTGCGGCACCATCCGGTGAGGCGCCGCGCTGGATTCCGACGTAAATCCAGCGCCGCAGGCGAGAGGAAGCACCTCGCCCTCAACAACCTGGGGGACGGCTACGCGCGGTCGTCTGCGCTGGCGAGCGGCAGCATCGCCGCGACCCGCGTTCCTCCACCGGGCACCCTGTCGATCGTCAGTTCGCCAGCGTAAGCCGCGACCCGCTCGCGCATCCCGACGAGTCCCAGACCCGAAGTCGCAGCGACAGCCGCCGGCATCCCAACCCCGTTGTCCTCAACGACGACGCGCACCCCGGCGCCTCCCACTGTCCGCGCAAGCGTCACAGAGCACTGCGTCGCTTCGGCGTGCTTGACCACGTTGGTGAGCGCCTCCTGGATCAGCCGGTAGACGCCGATGGCCTGGTCGTACGACAGCGGGCCGATGTCGCGGTCGACCTTGAGCCGAAAGCGACAACGCGGGTGGATCTCGTCGTACTGTCGGACCATCTCCTCGACCGCGCCCGCCAGGCCGAGTGCGTCCAGCACCTCGGGCCGAAGCTGCTTCACCATCGCTCGCGCCCTGCCGTACAGGTCGTCGGTGAGGCGTGCGATCCGCTCTGCGGCGTCCGCGGCTGCGTGCATACCCTGCCCTCGCGCGTCTTCCGCCAGCGACGACGCGATGAGGCGGATCGACACCAGCGCGGCGTTCAGCTCGTCGTGGATCTCCACTGCGATGCGGCGACGCTCCTCCTCGACCAGCCGGTTGCCGCGGGCGATCAGGCGGCGCTTCTCGGCGTCAGCGGCCGTGAGCCGCTCGACGGCCTGCTGCAGTTCCCGGGTGCGTTCTCTCACCTGCTCTTCCAGGTACTGCCGGCTGAGCTTCACGGCGCGGGCCATCGTCGCGATCGAGGCCTGCAGCTCGCCCAGTTCACCGGAGACACGCGGAGTCAGCGTGACGGCGTAGTCGCCATCGCGGATCGAACGTAGCGCACCCATGGCGTTCTCCAGCGGCCTCCGCAGGCGGCGGGCCATCAGCAGCCCGGCCGCAGCCCCCAGGGCCGCCGCCGCCAGCACGAGGGCCACACCCAGGAGCAGGCGACGCCGGGAGCCGGCCAGCAACGGTTGCGGCGACAGGTCCACCTGCACCCATCCCAGCCAACGGGCCGTACCCCGCACGCCCGGTGCCGTGTCGTACAGGTCCACGTCGAGCGGCTTCAGCGAGATCGGTGCCTCGAAGCGCCACTCGGCCACCTGTCCCGGGCGCGAACGAACTTCGACGACCGGCCAGCGTTCCGCGTCGAGCACCCGGGCCGCCGCGACCACCGGATCCGCCTCGGCAACACCGCGCAGCGTCGCCTCGACCGCTGACGTGTTCCCCGACACGACGCCGTACTGCACCGCCTCGGCCAGCGTCACCGACAGGAAGCGGCCTCGCTCCTCAAGAGCCTCGTTGACCTCCGTACTCGTGACCACGTAGAGGACCACCGAAACCACCAGTGCCATCGCGCACGCTGGAACGAGCACCAGGGTCAGAAGTCGTGCGCCGAGGCTCCAGGACGAGGGCGGGAGCAGGTTCTTCATGGCCGATCTCCCAGGCGGCGCACGTCGTCGTCGACGACGATGTCCAGCGAGCGCGCGACGCTGTCGTTGACGGCTGCGCGCCAGAAGCGTGGGTACTGCGGCACCGGCGGTTGCCGGCCAGTGGCCGCGTCGACGAGGGCGGCGAGCTGGGACACCAGCCCGTCGGCATCGGCATAGGCGGACGCCAGCGTCCCGGCCCGGACCAAAGAGGGCGAGAAGCCGATGACCGGCAGCCGGCGCCGGTAGCTGGCCTCCAGCAGCTCGCGCAGGCTGGCGGGCGTGTAAAGCGTCGCGTCCGGGAACAGAAGCAGCGCCTGGGCATCCTCGACGCGAGACAGCAGGCGCGACATCGTCTGGGCCGGGGGCGCCTCGGCGACCAGCAGCCGAAGGCGCGCCTCGGTCGCCGCGCGCTGAAGCTCGGGCACCAGACCTGCCGAAGCAGGTGACACCAGCGTCGCCACCGTGATCTCGCGCCGGAAGATCGCGGCGATCAGGCGCATCTGCTGCGCGGGCGAGGCCTCGGCATAGACGGCCGTGCTGCGCAGGCCGCGCGCCGCGAGATCGGGCCGCAGGCGCTCGTAGCCCTGACGCGAGACCAGAAGAGAGACCAGCAGCGCATCGAACCTCTCACCGGCGGCACGCGCCAGTGCCTGAGGCCCCAATGCGACCAGAACGCCCGGCGCCCTGAGCCGCGCAACACCAGGCGCGTAATCGTTGGCCCCGGGGAAGCGCGCCTTGATCCGCTGCAGCAGCTCCCGCGCTTCTGCGTTCTCCCCGGCCATGAGACGAATCTCCGGGCCGGAAGCACCCAGCGCCCGCGTCAGGCAGGCGCCAGCCAAAGCGGCCAGCCGCGCAGCGAAGGCGCGCCGATCGAGCATCGACGCGCGCTCAGCGCATGCGGGCCGACAGCTGGAGGTAGCCCTGCAGACGGCTGTCGTATCTCCCGTACAAGCCGCTCGGATCGCCGTTCGAGTAGGTTGTCACCGGCCGGTCCAGTCGTCGCACGCCGGCCGCGAACGACCACCGCCAGCCGTCTGTCGCCCACTCGCGACCCAAGGTCAGGTCTTCGCGCCCGTATGCCGACTCGGCCAGGCCGTTGCCCGAGGCTCCGACGTAGGCGGCGGAAGCAAACCAGCCAGCGGCGAACTCCCGGCTCACTCCCACGGAGCCGCTGTGTCGGGAGTACTGCGAGCGCTCCAAGGGGTGGCTGGCGCCGCGGCTGTCCAGGTAGGCGTAGTTCACGAACGCGGAGCTGCGCTCGGACAGCTGCCAGGAGAGCTGCACTTCGGCCCCCTGCAACGTGACGCGGTTGTCGTTCGTCGGTGGCAGGCCGGCGAGGTTGGTCCGCTCGGAGATGAGGTCGTAGAGCCGCTCCCGGAACACCCGGGCGTCAAGCATCAGGCCGGCGTCGGGCACGTTCAGCAGGTAGCCGACCTCGCGCGAACGGACCTGCTCGCTGGTCAGCGAGCCGGGCCCCACCCGGCTCTGGTAGAAGCGCGCCGTCGTCGCACCGCCCAGCGGTGGATCGAGGTCCGTCAGCGTGTAGCTCCAGTTGGTGCGCTGTTCCTGGATGTCGGGGCTGCGTGTGCCGTGCGACACCGCAAAACGCACGGTCTGGCGAGGCGACAACCTGAAGTTCGCCGCAACACGCGGAGAGAAGGTCGAGGGCGATAGGTCGCTGTCCTCGTAGTAGCCGCCGATGTTGAGCGTCAGCCAGTTCCGCGGCCGCAGGTCCACGTTAGCAAACAGCCAGTGCAGGCGGCTGGTCACCGAGCCCCCGAGGAAGGTCTCACTCTCGCCGCCCTGCCACCGCATGCCGGCTCCGGCCACGACACGCAGAGTGTCGGAGGCGACGAAGGTGTCCTGGATCTCCAGGTCGGTGCGGCTCTGCACCGCATCCTGGTTCAGCGTGCCGCAGACAGGTTGAACCGCCGCAGGTCCCAGCGCGGCAATCGCCTGCAGCGCCGCCAGCGCGAGCAGATCGTCCTGTGGGCGGCCACCCGCCGGCTGCTGACCCGCGAGGATGGCGTTGGCGTAGGCCGGGTTGGCTCGCCACATGGCGTACATCTCGGGGAGCAACGCCACGGCGGGTGGGCAGCTGCGCCAGGATTGCCGGTTGCGCTGTCGGGCGTGAGTCAGTTGGACCTGCAGCTCGTGCCGCGGCGACAACTGCCAGCGGCCGAGGGCGCCGAGATAGAGGTCACGCAGCTGCCGGTCGGGATAGCTCTGCTGGAAGTCGTCGGCGAACTCGACTTCGGACTCGCCGGAGACCACCGCCCCTTGAATGTCCAGCGACGCGGCGTCGGAGATCCGCGTCGACGATCGCAGGTTCAAGCGGTCGAGCGTCAGCCCGTCGTGCCCGGCCGGGTCGCGTGCGAGTTCGTCGTATCCGCTGTCGCGGCTGCGTGCCGCCGTGAGGCTCAGCGAGGTGCGCCGAAGATCGAGCCCCGCGCGCGCCACCGCCTCGCTCTCCTGCGTGCCCAGCCTGAGGGCGCCGTAGGCCTTGCCGACATCGGCCGGATGGCGGGTGATGATGTTGACGACGGCCAGCATCGAGTTGGGCCCGTAGCTCGCGGAACTGGGCGCCCGCGTGACCTCGATCCGGTCGATGTCGTCGATGACGACCGGCAACTGCGACCAGATCACCTCGGAAAACGCGGGCCGGTAGACCGAAATGCCGTCGATCAGCACGTTCATGCGCCGGGGCGACAGCACGTTCGTGCCGTGATAGCCGATGCGGTAGGCGGGGTCGGTCCCGCGCGTCACCGCCATGCCCGGCACGAAGCGCAGCGCCTCGGCGATCGACGTGATGCCCCATCGCCGGAACATGTCCTGGGTGATTACCGTCACGCTGGCGGGCACGTCGGCCAATGACTGCCTCAGCCGCGTCGGCGTGATGACCACCGGCATGCCGTCGACCGCGGGATCCGGCTCAACCGGCTGTGACCAGGCGTGGCCCGCAACCAGCGAGGCGGCGACGATCCAGGAGTGACGGTTCCGCATGTGCTCACCTCGCTGCATAGGGGTAGGTGAAGCCGAAGAAGTGCACGGCGTTGAGCGTGAAGTGCGCGACGACGGCGGCCTCGATGCCGCCATGGCGATACGCGAGCCCGTAGCCGACCCCGGCGGCGCCCGCAGCCAGCACCAGCGCCGGCCCGCCGCCGGCGTGGGCCAGGCCAAAGAGGAGGCTGGCCAACGCGATCGGCAGCCAACGCGCCGACGGACGCGGGCCGAGCGCCACCGCGAGGCGCTCTTGCAGGAGCCCGCGGAACAGCGCCTCCTCCATGACACTGGTGAGGAACGCGTTCGCGAACATCCACGCCGGCGCGATGGCGGGCAGCTTGGGAGCGAACCCGATGAAGCCGGAAGCCCAGACGCCGCCTACGACCGGAACCGCGGTGGCCAGCCCGACGCCCAGCCCAAGCAGTAGCGCATGACGGACGTGACCGGCCGGACGATGGCACCAGAGTGCGAGCAACAGCAGCCCGGCAATACCCTTGTCGAAGTTGAGCCGCAGCGTCATCGGCGCCGAGTCCGCCGAGAGCCGGATCTGGTCCGCCACCACCCAGGGGTGGAGTCCGGGGATGGCGTGCACGGTAAACGCGAGCGCCAAGGCCAGCGCGCCCAAAGCCGCGGCGTAGCGAGCACCGCGCTGCCGCAAGTGCACCGCGCCAGCGCACAGGGCCCACAGGGCAGCAATGGCGAGAACGCCCGAGGCCTCAATTAGGCCCGAGAGCGTCGCCGCAACGACCGCCGCACCCGCGAGCACAGCCCACGGGGCCGGCACGCGGTGCCGATCCGGCGACCACGGCAGCCAGATCGCCAGGATCGCGGTGGCCAGCAGAAGGAATGCCACCGCCATGGCGTCAGCCACGAGACGCGCCGGCTTCGCGCCGGCGCCGGTTCAGGGTTCGATCAGCCCGTACCGCATCGCCAGCCGGGTAATCTCGGCGGGACGGTGCACCCCGAGCTTCTCCTTGACCGCCTGGGCGATCGTGCTGATCGTCTTGGTCGACAGGCCCATACGCTCGGCGATCTCGTTGTTGGTCGCGCCGGTAGCCAGTTGCACGAAGATGTCCAGCTCGCGCGCCTCCAGCCTCGCCCGAGGAGACTCCTCCCCGCGCAAGCCCAGCAGAGCCAAGCGCTCTGCGATGGCCGGCAGGAAGTAGGTCTTGCCATTTGCCGCCGCGTGGATCGCGGCCGCCAGCTCTGCTGGCAGGGTGTTCTTGGTGATGAACGCGGCGGCCCCGAGCCGGTAGGCCTCGCGGATCACCTCGTCCTGATCGAACTGGCTGTAGAAGACGATGCGCGCTGCCGGAGCGCGCTCCCGCAGGCTGCGGGCCACGTCGAGACCCGTCGGCCCGGGGCCGAAACGAACGTCCAGCACCAGAACGTCGGGTTTCGCTTCCAGATACGTGGAAACAACCTCCTGAGCGCACTCCACCTGCCCCACGACTTCCACGTCGTGGCGCACCAGGGCTGCCCGCAGGCCTTCGATGATGACCGGATGATCGTCCGCGAGCAGCACTCGCACAGGGGCCATGTGCCCTCCAGGATCGGCGTTGATCTTGTTCTACCAGCACTCCCGCCGAGCGGGCGCGGTCCTGGGTGCGGATCATGTACCGGCGACCACGCGATGTGAATGAGGTCACGACGATCCCTCTGTTGATTTCCGATACAGAGAAGTCTTAGCTTCTTGTTGACGGAAGCTACGCGCCTCCTATCATGGAACCCAGCATGACGTTCCGCAAACTCGGAACGTTTCCAACCGTGTGTGCCGACCGAGGAGCCGCCCATGTTGGATGCCCACACCTTCACGCGGACCGCGGCTGCACGCCGCACCCGGCGAGCGCCTGGCCGGGGGAACGAAACCGGCCAGCGGCCACTCGCTGCGGTCGCGCAGAGACTCCGGCGGCCCGGCGTGCATCCAATCGGTGAACAAACGGCGTTGCGGCTCGCCAGCAGCGACGGCGCCCTCCGGCTGGTCGCCCGCCGGTGGCCATCTCGGCTTTACGTGGAACGCAGCCAGCAGTTGCCCGGTGGCTCCACGGCGACCCTGTCCATGGTGTTCGACAGCGTGGGCGCTTTCGAGTCCTGGTGCGGCGTCGATCCCGCGCGGTTCGAAGAACCGCTGATGCTGGCTCAACTACGCCGGTTCGGTCATGAGGTCTTCGGCGAGCGCGGCTGATCCAGCCGCTGAGGCTGCGGCTCCCGATCCCACGGTGTGGGACACGGTGGCGAGGCTGAATGAAACGGCCGACCAGGCCGGTGTCGTGCAACTGCTGACCCAGGCCGCAAGTCAGCTCGGCGCCGACGCAGCCTGCTTCATCGGTTCGGTGCGCCTGTCCGCGTCGCGGCGAGCGCACCGGCTGATCGCCGCCTGCGATCCGGCGTGGGCATCCGACTACCTGCTCCGCCAGCGCTTCGAGCACGACCCATGGCTGCTCCACGCTCGTAGGGGAACGGACCCGGCACTTGGCAGCGCGATCCCTCCCGCTAGCGTCGATCAACAAGACACCGTCGCCGCTGCTCATACCGCTGGGCTGCGCTCGACCTGGGTCATCCCGGCCATCTCATCGGTCGGCGAGGACCGGATCGGCGTGCTGTACCTGGCCTCCGGCGTCGTGGGCCGTTTCGAACAGGATCCGCTACTGGCGTTCCGGGTGAAGGTAGTGGGCAGGTCTCTCGCGATGGAGCTTCACGAATGGCTGCACATCCAGATGCGCCGAGAGCTGCTCGCCGAAAGCCGCCTCACGGACGCTGAGATCGATCTGCTGCGACACGAAGAGCAGGGGCACGGCAGCAAGGCCATCGCGATTGCGCTCAACACAGAGCCAAAGACTGTCGACTGCAGGTTCCAGCGCATCATCGCGAAGATGGGCGTCGCAAGCCGGCGGGAGGCTTGGAGGGTAGCAAGGGTGCACGGGGTGATCTAGCCGGGCTCGACAGGGCGCAGGCAATGTCCGTTTGAACGCCATACCCGATTGCGTTGCGGCGTACCGGGAGCCAGCATCAGTGACGGATGGCTGCGGCTGTGAATGCCCCAGATTCTTGAGGAGGCTGTCACGACAGCCTCCTAAGGCTGCCAGCTCCCCCTGGACACACAACGTCCCTGCGTACAGCATGCGGCCATCCAGCGCAGCCTAGAGCATCTAGGAAAACGCTTGGGCGATTTTCATTTGCTTGACATTTCCCCTCCAGCGACGTCCCGGCTGATCAGAAATAGGATACCAAACACCGGACCAGAAGCCGGGGGACGCCCCAGACCGTTGACGAAGGAAGTTGGCGCTCTTCCTGAAGCACCCGTACATTTAGCGCCTGCGGAGAAATTAATGGGTATTCTTGGGACGCTTGATGAGCTACTGTTTGGCCCTCCAGGAGAAGTCAGTGGCCTGCTTGGGACTCCAATCAACTATGCTCTGGAGAATCCTGGCAAAGCAGTTTTGGCCGTCGGTGCAACCGTAGCGACTGGCGGGCTCGCTGCCGCCGCCGCTCCAACAATTGCGGCGGCGGCCGGCGGGGCCGGATTGCTAGGAGCGGCCAGCACGGGAACGGCAATTAGCACATTGTCTGGTGCTGCCCTCACGAACGCTTCTCTTGCCGCCGTAGGAGGCGGAGCTTTAGCGGCAGGTGGTGGTGGGATGGCAGCCGGCACAACTGTTATTGCCGGTGCCGGGGCACTCGCGGGCGCTGGCGCATCATATGGCGCCATTAAGGCGACCGGTTCAACCGGACCCAAGGGCGGATCGACCCGCAATCGGAGGAAGAAGTCGTCCCCGCCTGATTTGCCGTCAGCGCACAGCAAGCCAGTGGAGGAGACTGCCGGCGTTGGGGTAAAAGTCGCACTGCCGGCCGGCTGGAAAGTGCCAAAAATCCATCGTCCAATTTGACTGCGTCTGCTCCTAGAGTGTGTTCATCAGCCCAGCTGACGAACCCTCTGGAGGACGGCAGTGCACCAGCGACTCTCCGATGACGAACAGCGACCTTCCCCGCCCGCACACATCGGTGCGACGCGCAGTCTAACGGTCCGCACCGCGGCACTGGCCTGCGTAGCCGCATCCCTCGCGGCCGGGCCCCAGCAAGCCAACGCCCTCGACGGCTGCCTCGTCCTCCTCTGCCTCGCGGCCCCCAACTGGCACGCCATCCCCCAGTGCGTGCCGCCGATCCACCAGCTCTTCCACGATCTGCGCCGCGGGCGGCCCTTCCCGACCTGCGACATGGCTGGTCCTGGCAACTCGTCGAACCACCGCTGGGCGATCGCGCCAGCCTTCTGCCCGCCGCAGTACACCCACGAAGTCTCCAGCGGGAGCGGCACCGAGTACGTCTGCGACTACAGCGGCGCGGTCTCGGTCCAGGTCGACGGCCAGCTCTGGAGCCGTACCTGGTGGAGCCGCGGTGACAGCGTCACCGAGTTCACCGACGCCGCGAAGGCCGGGCTCCAGGAATGGAACACGCGCTTCGATGAAGACTTCGCGCGCTGGAAGGCGAGCCAGCCTCCCGAGGCGCCGTCATGCGAGTGCTGAGCGTTCGCCATGCAGACCGCCGAACTCGCCGCGCTCGTGCTGGCCTGTGCCCCGCAGGTGCATCCGGCCACGGCATTGGCGCTGATCGCCACGGAGAGCGGCGCCAACCCCAACGCGATCGGCGTGGTGGGCGGCCGGCTGGTCCGGCAGCCCCGGCACCGGCAGGAGGCTCTGGCCACCATCGGCAGTCTGGATCGCGGCGGCTGGAACTACAGCGTCGGGCTCGCGCAGATCAACCGGCGCAACTTCGCACGGCTGGGCCTCGATGCGGCGTCCGCGCTCGACCCCTGCGCCAACCTGGCCGCGATGCAGGTCGTGCTGTCCGAGTGCTACGGCCGCGCCTCTCGTCCGGCCGTCCCCGGACAGCGCGCACTGCGTCAGGCGCTGTCCTGCTACTACAGCGGCGACTTCAGCACCGGCCTGCGTCACGGCTACGTGCGCAAGGTCGTAGGCGCAGCAGCCGCATCCCCTTCTCTCCCCGTCAGCACCTCGAAGGAGTCGCCATGAAGTCTCGCCTCGTTCCGGTCCTGCGTCGCCAAGCCGTCCTGGCGGCAGCCCTGCCCGCTGGTGCCTTTGCGCAAGGGTTCGAGAAGATCAACACGACGGTCACCAACGTCAACACGATCCTAGTGACGATTTCGATCGCCGTCGTCACCATCGCGATCATCTGGGCCGGCTTCAAGATGATCTTCCAGGGCGCCCGGCTCGCCGACGTCGCCAACGTGCTGATCGGCGGCACGCTCGTCGGTGGCGCGGCGGCCTTCGCCAGCTACATCGTCGCCTGAGGCCGGCATGGTCGCCGAACCGATCTACAAGGGCGCGACGCGCCCGGCGATGAAGCTGGGCATCCCGCTCGTGCCGCTGGTGCTGCTGGCCGGCACTTCGATGCTGCTGGTGCTCTGGGGCGGCATCCTGGTCAGCTGGTGGCTGGCACTCGCCGTCGTTGCGGCTGTGGCCCCGGTGCTCGTCTGGATGCGCTATGTCACGCGGCGCGACGACCAGCGCTTCCGCCAGATCTTCGTCTCCATCCGCCTGCGGCTGCACGACCGCAACCGCCGTCACTGGGGCGGGCGAAGCTACTCGCCCACCATCTACCGGGGAGGCCGCGATGCGTGGCACGCCTGAGACCTGGCTGCGGCGGCCGCCTCCGCCGCCCCGCCCTGCTCCGCTGCAGCCGCGCCTGTGGAAGCAGGCGCTGGCCGAGCATCCGCTGGCGCGCGTCGTGCCGTTCTCGTCGCTGATAGGGCCGCACGACGTCATCACGCGCGGCGGCGACTACCTGCGCATCTGGCGCCTGGAAGGCGTGCCCTTCGAGTGCGCCGAGGAAAGCGTGGTGACCGAGCGCCACGAGGCGATGTGCAGCCTGCTGCGCAACCTGACCGGCGGGCAGTGGGCGGTGTGGATGCACCGCCTGCACCGGCGGGTGCATGACGCCCTGGCAGACCCGGCGCAGCCGGGCTTCGCCCGCCTGCTGTCGCAGGCCTACCAGGCGAAGCTGGCCGAGCGGCCGCTGATGAGCAACGAGGTCTACCTGACGCTGGCCTACCGGCCGCAGGCCTCGAAAGTCGGGCGCGCGCTGCAGTCGACCCGGCGCTCGCGCGAGCAGATCGCGGGCGCGCAGGCCGAGGCGCTGCGCGTCATCGAGGAGAAGGCCGCGCTGGTGGAACGCACGCTGCGGGGCTTCGGCCCGCGCTGCCTGGGCGAGCGCGTGCAGCACGGCCGGTGCTACAGCGAGGTCGCCGAGTTCCTCGGCCTGCTCGTCAATGGCCACTGGCGGCCCGTGCCACGGGCGGCCGGCCCGCTGTTCCGCACGCTGCCGGTCACGCGGCTCACCTTCGGTGGCGACAAGCTCGAACTGCGGCACGGCGGCGACGTGCGCTACGCGGCGCTCGTCGACATCAAGGAGTACGCCGACGACGTGCAGCCCGGCATCCTGGACACGCTGCTCTACGAGGACAGCGAGTTCATCGAGACGCAGAGCTTCTCGATCCTGCCGCGGCGCGAAGCGCTGCGTGCGCTCGACCTGCAGCGCAGCCAGCTCGTCGCCAGCGACGACGTCGTCGAGAGCCAGATCGCCGACATGGACGTCGCCATCAACGACCTCGGCGACGGCCAGTTCTGCATGGGCGAGTACCACTACAGCCTCGTCGTCTTCGGCTCCGACGTGGCCGACGCCGGCCGCCGCGCCGCGCGTGCCGTCGGCGCGGTGGGCGAGGCGTCCAGCCTGCAGATGGCGCCGATCGACCTCGTGGCCGACGCCGCCTGGTTCGCCCAGATGCCGGGCAACTGGCAGTGGCGCCCGCGCGAAGCCAAGCTGTCGTCGCGCGCCTTCGCGGCACTGGCCAGCGCGCACAACTTCCCGCGCGGCAAGCGCGACGGCAACCCCTGGGGTGAGGCGCTGGCGCTGATGCGCACGCCCTCGGGCCAGCCCTTCTACCTGAACCTGCACAGCAGCCCAGAAGGCGAGGACTCGCTGGACCGCAAGCTGCCCGGCAACACGCTGCTGATCGGCTCCACGGGCGTCGGCAAGACCACACTTGAGATGTTCCTGCTGGCGCTGACGCGCAAGTGGGAGCCGGCCCCCCGGCTGGTGCTGTTCGACCTGGACCGCGGCTGCGAGATCGCGATGCGTGCGCTCGGCGGGCGCTACTTCAAGCTCGAAGCCGGCACACCGACCGGCTGCAACCCGCTGCAGCAGGAGCCGACGCCGGCGCGACTGCAGTTCTGGCAGCAGCTCGTGCGCACCTGCCTGGAGACACCGGCCCTGCCGTTGCTACCGGCCGACGAACGCGCCATCGCCGACGCGGTGCAGGCCGTGGCGCTGATGCCGCGCCCGCTGCGCCGCTTCTCCACGCTGCGCCAGAACCTGCCGAAGGCCGGCGCCAACAGCCTGCACGATCGGCTGGCGCGCTGGTGCCAGGGCGGTGCGTTCGGCTGGGTGTTCGACGAGGCCGACGACCACCTCGGCGACCTGCAGGACACCGCGATCGTGGGCTTCGACACGACCGAGTTCCTGGACCTGCCCGAGGTGCGCACGCCGGTCATGCTGTACCTGCTCGACGTGATGGAAGGTCTGGTCGACGGGCGGCGCCTGATCTACGTGATCTCGGAGTTCTGGAAGGCGCTCGACCACCCGATCTTCAGCGACTTCGCCAAGCAGAAGCAGAAGACGATTCGCAAGCAGAACGGCCTGGGCATCTTCGACACGCAGAGCCCGTCCGACGTGCTGCGCCACCCGATCGGCCGGACGATGGTCGAGCAGAGCGTGACGAAGATCTTTCTCGCCAACCCCGAGGCGGTGCGCGAGGAATACGTCGACGGCTTCGGCCTCAGCGAGGCGGAGTTCGAAATCGTGCGCAGCCTGGGCGCGCGCGGCGGCCGGCGCTTCCTGGTCAAGCAGGGCCACAACAGCACGCTGTGCGAGCTGGACCTGTCCGGGCTGGACGACTTCGTCACCGTGCTCTCGGCCACCACCGACAACGTCGCGCTGCTCGACGAGCTGCGGGCGCAGCTTGGTGACGATCCGTTTCGCTGGCTCCCCGAACTTCAGCGCCGGGTCCACGATCGACGCCTTCAGGCATCGAGGAGCCGGTCATGAAGCGTCTCGCACTGTTCGTTCTTCTCGCCGGCTGCTCGGCAGCCGCTCCGGCCCTGGCCCAGTACGTCAAGGGCAACGAGGCGGTCCGCTCCGGCCGCGCCGAAACCCCACCGCTGCTGAAGTCGATGAGCCGCATGCCGGCCTGCGCGGCCGACGCAGGCTGCCATGCCGGGCCCTGGCACATGGTGGAGACCGCCGACGGTCTGCGCGAATGCACCGAGCCGACGGCGCGGCCGGGCACTTGCCGGCCGTCCAGCTACGGCAGCCGCAAGCTGGCGCGGCTGTGGGTCGTCAAGCGCGGCACCACCTGGCAGTGGTGCCAGTACCCCGACATGGGCAGCCGCTGCGTCGACATGCACGCCCGGCCCCCGGCCAACCTGCTGGTGGCCGTCGTCCAGTGACGGCGGCAGCGCGGAGGACGAACGATGTTCACCTGGCTCGGATCCCAGCTCGACACGCTGCTCGGCGGCTACGTGCTCGGCGTGGTCTCGGCGCTGGCCAGCGCGCTCGCGCCGCTGGCACTGACCGTGTTCACGCTCTGGGTGCTGCTGTTCGGCTGGGCGGTGCTGCGCAACGAGGTGCCCGAGACGCTGCCCACCTTCCTGTGGAAGGTCGTGCGCATCGGCTTCGTCTTCGCGTTCGCGCTGCAGGCGGGCTTCTACGTCGGCAACGTCGCCGACACGGCCAACGGCCTGGCGATGGGCGTCGCGTCGACCTTCGTGCCGGCCGGTGCGGACCCGGCCGTCGTCAGCTCGCCCTACGCGCTGCTGGACCAGTTCAACGACCGGGCCAGCGAGCAGGTGTCGGACATCATGAAGGAGGCCAGCATCTTCCGGCTGGACCTGCTGTTCGCGGCCGGCGTGTTCTCGCTCGGGTCGGTGGTCTTCCTCTGCATCACGCTGTTCGTGGTGTCGCTGTCCAAGGTCTTCCTCACCTTCGTCATAGCGGTGGGCCCGCTGTTCATCCTGTGCCTGGCGTGGCGGCCGACGCAGCGCTTCTTCGACAGCTGGCTGTCGATGCTGCTGAACGCCGTCGTGCTGACCTGGTTCGCGTTCTTCGCGCTAGGCATCAGCACCTTCGCGGGCAACCAGATCTACCAGGCCATCAACTCCGGCGGCGGCTTCCTGGGCGAGGCGTTCAACGTGCTGTCGGAAGCCACGCGCTACTGCATCGTGATGATCCTGATGGGCATCGTCTGCTTCCAGGCGCCGGGGCTCGCCGCGGCGCTCACCGGCGGTGCCGCGGTGCAGCAGGGCGTGCACATGCTGCAGAACGTGCTCATGGTCGCCGGCCTGCGCTCGGTGGCCGCCTCCCGCGGCGGTGCACCGGCCGCGCTCGCCAACACCGTGCGCGCCGGCGGCGGTCTGGCCTACACGGCCGGCCGCGCCGCAAGCTCGGCCGCGCGCGCACTGCGCGCACCCGCCGGACAGGCTGTGCCACGGCTGCCGGCCTATCGCCTCGCCGCCCAGCGCGGCGCTGCCTGACCCGTCCTTGAAGGAGTCCCGCATGAACCCGTTCAAGCGCCTCGTCCTCGTCCTGACGGTCGCCGCGGCACCGCTGGCCAGCCACGCACAGGGCATCCCGGTCTTCGACCGCGCCAACCTCGCGCAGTCGATCGAACAGGTCCTGCATGCCGTGACGCAGATCGAGAACCAGCTTCAGCAGATCACCGAACTGCAGCACCAGTTGGGCAGCATGAACGGCTACCGGGGCCTGGGCACGATCGCCAGCGACCCGACGCTGAACGACTACGTGCCGCCCGACGCCCCCGCCCTGCTGGGAGCGGTGCAGAGCCGCGGCTACGCCGGCCTGACCGGCACCGCGAAGGCGTTGCGTGACGCCGGCCTAGTCTACAACTGCCAGGACCTGGACGGCGACGCCCGCATCCGCTGCCAGGCCGACCTCGCGCGGCCGTACCAGCACAAGGGGCTGCTGCAGGACGCGATGGGCGCCGCCAACGGCCGCATCGCGCAGATCCGCACGCTGATGTCCCAGGTGGACGCGACCACCGACCAGAAGGGCGCGCTGGAGATCCAGTCGCGCATCGGCGCCGAAAACGCCCAGCTCGCGCACGAGCTGACGCGCATCCAGATGCTGCAGGCCATGGCCGACAGCGAGGAACGCATCCAGCGCTCGCGTGACCGCGAACGCCAGTACGAGACGCTCGGCCGCACGGGCCGGGTCTCCGCCTACCTGCCCTAGCAGCCCCCAGGAGACGCCCCATGAAAGCAGTGCCCGGCCTGGGCAAGGCCGCTGCATGGCCGGATGACGCCGGCACGGCCGTTCCCGAGGCGGCGGACGATGCCCCCTACCGCGTCAACCGCGACTGGGAAGTCGACCGCACGCTGATGCTCGAGCGTTCGGAGCGCCGAGCCTGGCGCGTGGCCTGGACGGCCGCGGCGTTCGGCGTCATCGGCATCGCGGCGGTGTTCGTGCAGGGCCCGCTGCGCCGAATCGTCGAGATCCCGATCGTGGTCGACCGTCTCACCGGCGAGACGACGATCCAGCAGCGCCTGGACGTGGAGACCATTCCCCGACTCGAAACGCTGGACAAGCACAACCTCGCAACCTTCGTGCGGGCGCGCGAGGGCTATAGCTGGATGTGGCTGCAGCGCGACTTCGACCAAGTCGCACGCATGGCCGTGCCGACCGTGTTCGCCGACTACACGCGGCTGTTCGAGGGTGACGGCGCGCTGCAGAAGAAGATCGGCGCCACCGAGGAGTGGCGCATCCAGATCGTCGGCGTGCGCCTGTCGCCCACTGGCCGCAGCGGCAACCGCGGCGAAGGCACGGTGACCTACGAGAAGGTCGTCCGGCTCACCGAACGCGCCCTGCCCGACGTGACGACGCGCCACGTCGCCAGCATCGTCTACGAGTACCAGCCGCAGGTGCTGGCCCGCGAACGTGACCGGCTGGAGAACCCGTTCGGCTTCGTCGTCACCGCCTACCGCTCCGATCCGGAGATCGCCACGGCCGGAGGCAAGCCGTGAGCCGCCGGTGCATCCCCTGGCTCGTGTGCTCCCTGCTGGCTACCGGCTTCGCGGCCCCGGCCACCGCGGCCGATGCGCGCCTGCGCACGGTGGTCTACGACACGAACGCCGTGGTCACGGTCTCAGTGCGCCGCGGCGTCGTCACGCACGTGCTCCTGGGCGAAGACGAGGTGATCCGGCAGCTCGCCGCTGGCCAGGGCGGCGACTGCACCAAGCCCGAGGCCCTCTGGTGCATCACGGCGCAGGCCGGCGACCGCAGCATCTTCGTGAAGCCTAAGGCGGGTGCCGCCGTGCCGAACAACGTCGCCGTCGTGAGCGACCGCCGCACGCACGCGTTCCGCTTCGTCGTCCTGGCCGATCAGGACCGGCGGGAACCCGTCTACCGGCTCCTGGTGACGCCGCCGGCGCCGATCGGCCCGTCGCGCGGGGCCAGCGCCAACCTGCAAGCGGCGCCGCTGCCGCTTCCCGATCCGCCCTCCGATGCCGAGCGTCTGCAGGAGCGCCTGTCGGCGGCACCCGAGGTGGTCAACGCCTCGTACTCGATCGCAGAAGGCAAGGGCTCGTCGGACATCGTGCCCACGCTGGTCTTCGACGACGGGCGGTTCACCTACTTCCGCTTCCCGGGCAACCGCGAAGTGCCGGCGGTCTTCCATGTGCTCGGCGACGGCAGTGAGACGCTGGTCAACAGCCGCATGGAGGGCGAACTGCTGGTCGTCGACCGCGTCAGCCGGCTGCTGAAGCTGAGGGCGGGCAGTGCCGTCGTCGGCGTCTGGAACGACGCCTTCGACCTGGATGGTCGTCCGCCCGTCGACGGCATCACGGTACCAGGCGTGGCGCGGGTCCTGAAGTCGCCCGGCGAACCGACTCGCGAGCCCGGGACAGGAGAGCGGCCATGACGAACGACGCGACGCACACGCCGCCGACATCCGACCCGGCCGAGCCGGAGGATGGCCGCGTGCAGCCGCTGCCGGGTGAGCCCGGCATCCCGAACGTCGCCACGGCACGAGGCCCGGCGATGTCCAGGAAGGGGCTGCTCGCGGTCGCCCTGCTGGTCGTCTCGCTGGTGACAGTGTTCGGCGTCTCGATCGCGCGCTTCGGCGCGGGCGGAGCGACGTCGGGTGAGCCGAAGCAGGCACCGGCCGCGAACCGGCCATCGGCCGCCACGGCGGAGCCGAAGCGTCTGGACCTGGCGGCACGACCAGCGTCGCCCAGCTCCCAGGCCGGCCATCTGGTGCCGGCGATCGACCCGGCAGCCGATCTGCCGGCGGAGCCCATCGGCGTACGCCGAACGGGGGACACCCGTCCGGTGGATGGTGCGCCTCGGGCGACAGCGCCCGAGGACGCCCCCGTCCTGCTGGTGACGAGCCGCCCCTCCGAAGGCCCCCGAACGGCGGCACCCACTTCGGAGGGACACCCCGAGGAGGGCCCGCTCGACGAGACGCGCCGCAACCTGGACGCCTACCAGCGCCAGCTCCGCGAGCTGATGCGCTCGCTCGACCCGTCGGCGCCCTCCTCGGCAGTCACCCCGATGGGGCGCCTGCTCGGGAGTGCCTCCGGTCGGGTGCCCCCGAACGCAGGCACCTCGAAGGGTTCCCTCTTCGGAGGCCAGCTCGAAGGCTCGACCACACCGCGGGTGGCCGCCGGAACCCTTGGAGACCGAAGCCTGACCCTGCCCAAGGGCACCGCCTTCACCTGCGCGCTCAAGACACGCGTCATCAGCGCGACCTCGGGCATGGTGGGCTGCCAGGTGCAACGCAACGTCTACGGCGACGACGGCCGCGTGCTGCTGATCGAGCGCGGCTCGCATCTGGACGGCGAGTACCGAATCAATGCCGTGCGGCCCGGCATGGTGCGCATCCCCGTGCTGTGGACCCGCATCCGCACGCCGCACGGCGTCACCGTGGATGTCGAGTCGCCCGGTACCGGGCAGCTCGGCGAGTCCGGCATCGAAGGTCATGTCGACAACCGCTGGGGCGAGCGCATCGGCGCCGCGATGCTGCTGTCGCTGATCGACGACTCGGTGCAGCTCGTCGTCCAGAACCAGACCAGCCAGCGCGACGCCGACACGATCGTGCTGCCGTCGACCACCGGCAACACCAGCAAGCTGGCCGAGAAGGTGCTGGACAGCACCATCAACATCCCGCCGCTGATCTACCAGAACCAGGGCGGCATCGTCGGCATCTACGTCGCACGCGACGTCGACTTCTCGTCGGTCTACGAGCTGCGGCCCGGCGGGCCGCTGGAGCCGCGGTGATGCACGCCGACATCGAAGCCGGCCGGCGCGACGGAGCCGCCTGGAACGGCGACGCCACCTCGGTCACCGAGTTCCTGCGGCCGCTGCAACAGCACCTGGACGCGCCCGGAGTGCTGGAGGTCTGCATCAACCGGCCGGGCGAACTGCTGGTCGAGACCGGCGACGGCTGGCGCACCCTGCCGGCGCCTGAGATGACGCTGGAGCGCTGCCTGTCGCTGGCCACCGCGGTGGCCACCTGGACCGACCAGCAGGTCAACCAGGAACGCCCGCTGCTGTCGGCCACGCTGCCTGGGGGCCAGCGCGCGCAGTTCGTCATCCCGCCGGCAGTGACGCGCGGGACGGTCTCCATCACGATCCGCCGCCCGGCCGACGTCATCCGGACGCTGGACGACTTCGACCGCGAAGGCCTGTTCGCCAGGGTAACGGCCGCCGCGCGTTCCCCCACCGTCCTGGATTTCGAGCAACAGCTGCTGGAACTGCAGACACAAGGCCACTGGGCGAAGTTCTTGCGGCTGGCGGTGAAGCAACACCAGACCATCGTGGTCAGCGGCCGAACCGGCTCCGGCAAGACGAGCCTGATGAAAGGCCTGTGCGATGAGGTGCCGCGCCACGAACGACTGGTGACCATCGAGGACACGGCCGAACTGGATCTGGCAGGCCACACGAACGCCGTCCACCTCTTCTACAGCAAGGACGCCCAGGGCACCGCCCGCGTGACCGCGAAGTCGCTGCTGGAGGCCTGCCTGCGCATGCGGCCCGACCGCATCTTCCTTGCCGAGCTGCGTGGCGAGGAGTGCTTCTCCTTCGTGCGGTTGGCGGCGTCGGGGCACCCGGGCAGCATCACCACCGCCCATGCCGGCAGCTGCGCACTCGCGTTGGAGCAGATGGCCCTGATGATCCGCGAGAGCGGCGCCGGCGGCGGGCTGCGCATCGACGAGATCAAGCAGTTGCTCGCGATGGTCGTCGACGTGATCGTGCAGATCGAGCACGACGAGCGCGGCCGGCATGTCTCCGAAGTGCGGTACCAGCCGCGGGCCTTGCGACTGGCCCGCGGCACGGCTGGCTTGGGAGGCGGTCAATGAACGGCGCGCCGGACCGTTGGTCCCGTGCGCGGGTTGTGGCCGCGGCCACCTTCGGCGCCGTGACGATCTCGCTGCTGGGTGCGCTGGCGCTGCATGCCTCGGCCGCGCTCTTCCTGCTGCTGAGCGGCGCGGACGTGCGCCAGGCGCGCCCGCTGGCCTATCTGGACTACTGGCGGCTCTACGGCGACGACGCTGTGCTGCGCCGCAGGCTGGTCGTGGCCGGCACGGGCGCAGCCGCCGTCGGCTTCGTCGTGCTGCCTGCGGCGGTGTTCGCCGCCATGCGTCGAAAGCGGCCGCTGCACGGTGCCGCCCGTTTCGCGAACGGTGCGGAGATCGCGGCGGCGGGCCTGCTCGCCATGCCGGCGTCCGGCCCGGCCATCCTGGTGGGCCGGCTCGGCCGCCGCTACCTCTCACTGCCCGGACAACTATCGGTGATGCTCTCGGCGCCCACGCGCAGCGGCAAGGGCGTCGGCATCGTCATCCCGAACCTGCTGAACTGGCCGGACTCGGTCATCGCGCTCGACATCAAGGGCGAGATCCACGCGATCACGGCCGGCTTCCGGGCCGCCTGCGGACAGGCCGTCTACGCCTTCTCGCCGTTTGACGAGCAGGGCCGCAGCCACCGCTGGAATCCTCTGTCGCACGTGCGCACCGGCCCGCTGCATCGCATTGGCGACCTGCTGGAGATCGGCCAGGTGCTCTATCCCAACGACGGCGGCCACACCTCGTCGGAAGCCTTCTTCAACGACCAGGCGCGCAATCTGTTTCTCGGGCTCGGGCTGCTGCTGCTGGAGAGCCCCGACCTGCCTCGCACGATCGGCGAGATGCTGCGCCAGTCCTCCGGCCAGGGACGCTCGCTGCGCGAGCACCTCAACGACACCCTCCGCGGGCGGAGGGAAGCAGATAACCCACTGAGCGACGAGTGCGCCGATGCGCTGCAGCGGCTGCTGGGCAACTCCGACAACACGCTTTCCAGCATCGTCGCGACGTTCAATGCGCCGCTGACGATCTTCGCCGATGCGGTGGTCGACGCCGCCACCAGCGCCGACGACTTCGACCTGCAGGACCCGCGCCGCCGCCGCATGTCGGTGTACGTGCGCGTGCCGCCGCACCGGCTGGCCAGCGCACGGCCGCTGCTCAACCTGTTCTTCTCGCAGGTCGTCAGCCTGAACACGCGCACGCGGCCCGAGGAGGACGCCTCGCTGCGCTACCAGTGCCTGCTGGTGAACGACGAGTTCACCGCGATGGGCCGTGTCGGCATCGTCACCAGCGCGGCGGCTTTCCTGGCTGGCTACAACGTGCGCCTGCTGACGGTGGTGCAGGCGATGTCGCAGCTCGACGCCGTCTACGGCGACAAGGAAGCGCGCACCTTCGCGACGAACCACGGGCTGCAGATCCTCTACGCCCCGCGCGAACAGCGCGACGCCGACGAGTACAGCGCCATGCTCGGCACCTTCACCGAGCGGGCGACCTCGCGCGGCCGGAGCCGGGCCCTGGGCATGCGCAGCCACACGACGGTGAGCCGCAACGAGAGTGACCAGCGCCGCCCGCTGCTGCTGCCGCAGGAGTTCAAGGAGCTCGGCAGCGAGCGCCTGGTGCTGATCCTGGAGAACTGCAAGCCGGTGCTGGCCGACAAGATCCGCTACCACCGAGAGCCGGTCTTCCGCGACCGGCTGCGGCCCGCGCCGGCGGTGCCGGCGATGGATGTCGAGCTGCATCTCGCCCGCGTGCAGCGCCGCGTCAGCGAAGCGCCCGAGGAGATCGGGCCGGACGACGGCTTCTCGCTGGAGCAGCTCGCGCATGACTTTTCGTCAGTGCCCCCGCTCGCGGAAGACGCCGGGCCGGAAGAGATCGGCGGAGTGGTGGACGCCTTCTTCGCCCAGACGCGGGTGGCGAAGGCCGCCGCCGGGGGCGAGATCGAGCAAGTGATCTGCGAATGACGCCAAGGAGAAACACCATGCGCCCTGCCCTCAACGCACTCGCGCTCGCGCTCGCGGCCAGCGTAATGGCCGGCTGCAGCTCGGCGCCGCCACGGCCGCCCGAAGCGGACGAAGCCAGCCGGCGCCCGGCCAACACAGCCGCCGCCGTCGAGCTGCAGGCTTGCCGCAGCGGCCTGCAGAACAGCCGGATCGCCGCCACCGAAGCCCGGCGCGAAGCAGACGTCGCCCGCACCCAGGCCCTGCTGATGCAGGCGCGCGCCGCCGCGGCGACGCCGCCGGCAGCCAACACGATCTTCGTGATGCGGTTCCGCCCCGGCAGCAGCGACCTGGATCTGTCGGCCGACGAAGCACGCCAGATCGCGGAGGCCGCGCGCGACGCGCCGCTGGTGGTGCTGCGGGGCCGCACTGACGGTGCCCGCGAGAGCGCGGCCGAGAGCCGTGTCGCGCGCGAACGTGCGGCGACCGTTCAGGCGTGGCTGGTGCGGGCCGGGGCGGACCCGGCCCGCGTCCGGGCCACCTGGCAGCCCGTTGGCGACCACGCGGGCGACAACGGCATGGAGACCGGGCGGGCGCTCAACCGCCGGGTCGAGATCGAGATCTATCGGACCGCGCCGCGGTTCGTCGCCGCCGGCCAACCGGCAAACCCGTGAGCTTCAACGCGTGCTGCGCACGCCAGCGAGGTGACCATGGATCAGGACAGCACCACCGGACCCGACCGAGGCGGCAGCGTCGAACCCGCGGACCGCGCCGCCATCGCGAAGGCACGCGCACAGACGCCGCCCCAGCGCGGCGAATCCTTCGAGCTGCGTGACCCGTTCAACGAGACGACCTATCGCGCGCCGACGATGAAGGAGATCGTCGCGCACGCCGACCGGCTGCAGGCCACACGCATCGTCGCCGTGGGCGAAGACGGCTCGCGCACGCCGATCCACAAGATCGGCGGCCATTGGGAGCGGCAGCCGACGCTGCGTCCTCACCCGCCGGCACCGGAGCAGGCCGTCAGCGACGAGGCAGGCACCACGAACAAGCGGGCAGCCCCACGCGAGACCACCGGCCGCGACACCCCGCCGCAGCCTGAAGCCTTGAAGCCTGCCACCGCGCCGACGGCCCGCGATGAACTGGAGGCACTTCGCGCGGCCCGTGCCGCCGAGATCGAAGCCGGCCTCAACGAGCGCTACATCGTCAAGCACGCAAAGTTCACCGGCGACCTGATGCCGCTGCGCCGGACCGATTACCGCTTCCGCGGCGACGTGCAGCGCGTGGCCTTCACCGAGATGGCGTTCAAGCTAACCACCGACCAGGACCACCCGTCCGTCGCACGGTCGATGGTCGACGTGGCCGAGGCACGCAACTGGAAGGCGCTGCGCGTCACGGGCAGCGACACGTTCAGGCGCCAGGTCTGGCTGGAAGCCACCGTGCGCGGCGTTCGAGCGCTGGGCTACGAGCCCGACGCCGCCGACCTCCAACTCGTGCAGCGCGAGCGGGAGGCCCGCCAGCACCACCGCATCGAACCCGCGCGGGAACAGGCGACCTCGCCTGCCGACGCCTCTACCGATGGCGCCAAGGCCAAGGGCAGCACGGGCCGCGGCGGTGGTGGCCGCAAGGCAGTGCTCGCGGCGCTGGAGGCGGTGCTCGTGGACCGCAAGGTTCCACCGAAACAGCGCGCCGCCGTGATGGCCGCCGCCGAACAGAACCTTGCCAGGCGGATGCGCGACGGCGAGGCGCACCGCGTGAAGGTCTACGACGCGCAGGCGCCCTCACGACGCACGGAGCCCACGCAGACGCGAGATCCTTCCCGCGTGCCGGCCGCGGAGCGTGCCTTCACTCAGCCGACGAGGTGAGGCGATGCACGCCGCAACTACGGCCGTGGCGACCAAGCAGCCGGTCTATGCGGGGATCGAAGAAGCGATGGCGGCCGGACACCACCGCGACGACCGGCCGCTTTGTCTGTGCGTGCCGGGCGGCGTACCGATGTACCTCGCCCGGCACGGTGATCGTCTACTGGTCAAGCGCATGCCGCTGACGGGCTGGCAGCACGCGCCGGAGTGTCGGCACCACGAGCCGGGGCCGCAGCGCGACCACCGCGGCAGGGACGCCGGTTCCACTGATACGGGGGTGACGCCCGGCGTATCGAAGCCCGCTTCGGCATCTCCTGGTCTGCCGGGTGGGGCTGCCGACCAGCGCGAGGAAGTCGCCCCTGGCAACCGCATCTCGCTGCTCGCGCTGCTGCACGAACTTTGGACGCGCGCCGAGCTGACCCGCTGGCATCCGGGTTTCGCCGGCAAGCGCCATTGGGGCGTCGTTCGCCGCCACCTGTTGTTGGCCGCCCGGCAGACGCGCACGCACACCGGCATGCTCGCCGAGCGCCTGTACGTGCCGGAGGTCTTCAACGTTGCGCGCGCAGACCAGATCTGGGAGCGGCGTGAGGCCCGATGGCGGTCGATGAGCGGCGCTTCCAGCGAAGTTCCATTGATGGTGGTCGTCGGCGAGATCAAGGCGCTGCGCCACGCCTGCGGCTTCGTCGAGGTCCGGCTGAAGCACCTGCCCGACTGTCCGTGCGCCCTGCGCGAAGCGGCGTTTCGAGCCGTGGAAGCCAGGTTCGGTGACGAGATTGCCCTGTGGAGGGCTCACGGGGACGTGCACCTGGTCGCCGCAGCGACTGCGGTCGCTGCCAGCGCAGGGCCGCCGGCACTGCTGGAGCTTGCGCTGATGGCGTGCAACGCAGGGTGGATCCCAGTGGCGAACGAAGACGAACGGACCTTCTTCGACAAGCTCGTCGTCGAGGACAAGCGCTTCGAGAAGATCCTGGGCCCGGTGCGCGCCGCCCGCGATGCCACCGATGCGCATTCAGCCCCGCGGAGGACGGCGGAGATGACCGTCGAGCACCAGGCCGAAGCCAAGACCCCGTAGCATCTCGCGCAATGGCACTGGGAAATCGGACGTTGGAACTTCTGCCGGAATGGGAAGAGATGGGCGCGGCCGCGCGCGAGCGCGCCGCCCGAGAGGTCCGTGAGCTTGTGAGCCGCTACGGGATCAGCGAAACGGACCTTCGACGCGTGCTGGACGATGTCGAGCGGGAGCGCGAGAAACAGGCGCTGATCGAAAGCCGCAGGGCCGAGCAAGCGCATCGACTAGCCCGAGAACGCGCCCTGCATGTCGCCCGGCAACTGGTCGAATTCTGGCGCATCGAGCCGCGAGAACTTACCGGGCGCCTGCCAAGTGCAGCACGACCCGATGCGATGCTAGCCGTCAAGTACCGTCACCCTGTGACGGGCGAGTCTTGGAACGGGGCGGGTGCGCAGCCCGAATGGATCCGCCGGGCGCTGGGGAAGGAAGGCTATCGAGTCGCGGAGCTTCGCGCGGACGCTTCAACAGCGGCAGAAGACTCCTGACCCCGGGCTTGGATACTCAAACTGATGTGGTCATCGGTCAAAATCCATCTGGAATGGAATGTATCAACGAGATGCTTGCTCGGTCAGAAGGTATATGAAACATCAGTTTCTCGCCTTCAGCCAGCGCCAGTGATTCTGCGAACTGACTTTCCTGAGCCCACGCATCGAAGTCACGCAAGCTTAGCGATTTAAGTGCACGCAACTTCTCAACCAGAGCAACAAAATTGAAGTATCTGGCGAGCAAGTATTGTTCCATCGCTTCATCATTGATTTCAATGTGCTGCTCGCTGCGGTGCACCGCCATCACTATGTGCTTGAGTAGATTCTTCGTAACCGTCGGCATCTCCCCGCCGCCTAAGCTCTCACTCAAGATCGCGTGCCTGGCGTGAGCGCGTCCATGCACGCGGGGTCGCACCTGCGTGCTGTGAAGGTGAAACCACATGAAGCAGAACGCGCTAGTGTTCAAGATAGTATTGAAGATACCCTCGGCAGCGTGTTCACCGTCGCTGTGTGCGATACGACGCAGGTAACCAGGGATGCGCTCATCCTCACGGATGATCCCGAGCGCGATATCTAGGATCTGCTCACATTGTTCATTGGAAATTCCACGCGACAATGGCTTACCTTCATCGGCGCGCATTTTCAGCACATCCTTGACAAGCTCCATTAGGAGGTCAAGATTTTCGTACTGCTTCTGGCCCTCGGACTTTTCGCATAAGTCCATATACGCGTTCTCAATGTGGATACCGCGATTGTAATAGTAGACAATGGACTCAATGAGTTTCGGCGCATACTCATGCAGATCAAGGTAGTGCGCGCTGTACTCAAGGAAGGCACGATTCAACCCCAGATGGTGCAAAAGCAGCGCGAACAAGGGCACACGTACACCTTTGGCGGCTTTCGCCTTGGGCTTAAATTCATCCGGGATTGTATTGAGAACTTCGGCATTAGCCTTCCATGATCGAACGCTGGCTGCACTATTCTCAATGGAAGTTCTTCGAATGAAAGTCGCCACCCTGTTGCTGACCGGATCCTTGGCGAGGACAGCCTCAGCATCGAGCAGAAGATAGGCATATAGCCCCAGATCCTGGTGGATAAGCCCCCACTCATGACTTCGATAAATCCGCGGCGATATTCCCCCCCCAGATTTAAGAAACAGGTTGTCGGCGATTGCTTTGCCTGCAAGCCCACGGTCACTCAGAACACGAGCAAGACTTTGATAAAGCAGTTTTACGAATTCGGCACGAATCTCACTGTGCTCTGCAGTCTTGGCATCGGACTCGGTTCTTTGGGACGACTCAAAATCCAAGTCAGCGAGAAATTCCAGCAAATTCTTGTGCGAGCAGTACTGACTCAAATGACCCATAGCCTTCTCGTGTTCCGGCGACGTGTTGGGCTGGGTCATCCAGTCGGATTTAAGCAAGTTCAGGCACTCATAAGGCACGCAAACGAGGCATGCCTTGGCCCAGTTGTAATAGCGTTGTTTCATGGTACTCAAAACAAGGCTCAGGAAGTCCAGCTCTTCGTTGAGTTCACGATTTTCATCGTGGTTAAGCTCGGACACGTAGCCGGCCCATTGCGCATCGGTCCAACTCAAGATGGACTTGACTGTCTTGAGAGTGGTACGCAGGTCCACGGATTCAAATTCTTCGGTCATGACTAAAGATCGAAACGGTCGCAGCTCGTGGCAGAATCTCAGTTGCTATTGCGCTCGCCAATGTGTGTGAACCGGAAGTTGTTGCTGGCGCTGGGAGCCTTGGTGCGTTTGCGCGCCTCATGACAGGGCATGATCCCTTGAGCCAGCATCGTGTGATACTGAAGCAGATGGGTCGCCATGCCGATGGCGTCGAACGTACTCAGGTTCGGGTTGTGGCTAGCAAGCGTTTTGGAAATCAGGTTGACAGCCTGCATGGGCCCATGCTCGGCAACCAAGCGATTTCCGGCGTAGGCATCCTTGCCGGCGGTCCAGGCCAAGTAGACAGGTTTCGACATAAAAACTCCAGGGCGGGCGGTTACAGATGCGCCAATCGTCGTCGTTTCAACCCCAACCCGAAAGCAAAGCTGGCTCAAGTGGGACCTTCCAACGACCGCTCCCGGGAAGGGAAACGTGAGTTCACGGTACGGCCGTGGCCGACTGCAACCACTGCACACCGGTCGCCCTCCGCCTTCGCGGTCGCAGGGATGACCACTTGCGGCCCGCCAGCCTTGGACGCACGGCTGCCCTCGCCTCTCAGGACATCGGCCCCGCGTCGTACCCCCTGACGTCGGCAAGCCGCACGAGAGCAACGGCGTCTCGTTGGGTGCCGAAGATCCACTGATCAACGTCGCACAGTTCGATCGGCACCACCGATCGCTTGTCCTGGCGGTCTGCAGGCAGCGTCGGATCAGGCTTGTGCATCCTGCTCATCAGCGGGCAGGCGTCCGCGTTGATGGTGAGCATCGTGTAGCACTCGACGATCTCGCCTGTCGCCTTGTCGGTCCAGGTGCTCCAAAGGCCCGCCAGCCCCCAGGGCTGGCCATCGGCCCGCCTGAAGCGCCACCAGCCGTTGCGCCCTGTCTCCCAGTTCGGCTCGTCGAACGACAGTGCCGGGATGATGCAGCGCCGCCCCTTGGCCCAGGCATCCCTGTACGAGGCCTTCTGGGCGAGTTCCTCGAAGCGAGCGTTGTTCGTCGAATACGTCAGCTTCGCACTCTTGGCGAACCAGGGAATCAGACCCCATTGGCCGACGACCACCTCGCGCTTGGCCTCGCTGTCGTCGCGCGCAGCACGGATGAACGGTCCCTGGGCTCGCGGGAAGATCTCGGCTACGCTCCAGGGCTGGCGGGCACCGACATGCCAGTAGCGTTCGACGGCCGCAGCGTCGGGAGCGACGTACCGGTTGCACATGGGCGGATGGTAGATGCACAGCCCTTCGCCACGAACCGCTCGATGAGAGGGCCCGAGGCATCGGACGCTGGCTCCTGGCGCTGAGTCAGGACGACCCGGCTTTCCGCTGCGGCTCAGCCGCGGTGTGGCCCACACATCTCGCGTTCCTTGTCCTGCGTCCGATCAAGCTCGCGCAGATGCGCCCGCACACCCGCAGCCAGTCGTTGATCCCCGGGCGATGCTGAACGCTGCAGCGCGTCAGCGATCTGCGACCAGGCGTGCCGGCCCTCGTCGAGGGTCCGACTCGACGCCGGGGCCAGCTGCCCAGCGGGCCGGTCGCGCAGCAGCCGGCCTTCCGCCCTCGCCCTCTGCTGCCATAGCGCGTCGTATCGCCGGGCGATCCCGCGAGTGCCCTGCCGGGTGGCCTCGGCATCGATGCCCCAGCCACGCAGCTTCTCCGCGAAGGTCTCGCGCCAGCGGTGCAGGTCGGCCTTGCGCGGGTTGAGCCGGTGGCCATCGGCGCCTTCGGCACGCACGCTGAGGTGCACGTGCGGGTTGGCCTGATGGTCGTGCAACACCATCACGACCTTGTGCCCTGCCAGTTCCTCCCGGGCGAACTCGCGGGCGGCCCGCAGCACGATCTCGGGCTGCGTCGACCCGCGCGGCATCGACAGCATGATGTTGAACGCCTCGCGCCGCGGGCTCTCATCGCCGATGAGCGAGCCACCGTAGCGCCACTCGTCGGCCAGCTCACGCAGCGCGTCCTTGCCTCTGAACGTCTCTCCACGCTCGTTCTCGATCTCCAGCCGCCCGTTCTTGCTGATGTAGCGGAAGTGCGCGGCGATTGCCTTCATGCCCCGGCCGCCGCCGGTGACCTTGACCATGACCTGCGGCGCTCTCCGGATCACGGCGGCCTCGATGCGGCGGCGGATGGCGCCGGCCCGCTGGTGAAGCGGCGGAAGCCGTAGCCGCGGTTCGGGCCTTTCGGCCACACGACGGTTGCCGAGGTAGAAAAGCCGGTCGCCCCATTCAACCAGGACGCCGTCAATCGACTTCGGGTCGGGCATGTCGCCTCCTCGGGTGGGTGGAGTGGCGGGAGGGCTTCGGCCAGCGTTCGGACAGCAGTTCGGCGCTGAGCGCGAGGTGCGCGCGCACGTCGGCGTTCAGCGTGTCGAGGCTCTCGCGGTACTGGCGGGCGGCGTCGACGGCGCCCATGCGCAGCAGCGATGTCAGGTGACCCAGATGGCGGCTGACGCCGGCGAGTTCGGCGTTGGAGCTGGTCAGGGCGGCGAGTTGAGCCTCGCGCTGTTCGGCCAAGAGGACGCCGCCGTCTGCACGAACCGCCGCGAGAACGAAGACCCCGACAGGAAGGCCTGCCGTTGCAGCGCGCGCGGCGAGTTCACGCGCTTCGTCGGCGGCCAAGCGCAGACCGATGCGCACACGGGGCCGGCCGCAACCCACAGTCTCCGGCGAAGCTGGCTCTTCCGTCCCGCCGACACCGGCGGCCGCAAGCGCCTCGCGCACTAGCGCCGAGACGGACACGCCGCGTGCCGCGGCGCGCGCCAGCAGCGCGGGCTTCATGCCCCGCAAGTCCACCGTGACGAGGTCACGGTGAGCAGCGGCCGAAGAGGTGGCGGAGTCCATCGCGGATGGCCTGTCTTACATCGGCGCCACGGCGCCTATCCTGCACTCATCTGGACTTCAGTATTGGTCTGGATCGTTGCTTGGCCGGCGCTGGATTCGGGCCGAGTTCCAGCACGATGAGCGGAGCCCAACAAGAGCGTCGGACGCAGCCCAGCTCGGCGACTTGAAGGAAGGCGGGCCTCGGGCAACGGTTGCCGCTGTTAAGCCGCTGAACACTCGAGGGGGCCCCCGAAACGAGCAGTGCGGCCGGCACAATGGTCGAATGACTGCCACGTGGACTGTGCGCACAGTCGGCCCCGACGATGCAGCGAGCATCGCCCGGCATCGTTACTTCCGGGGCGAACCGCAGGAAGACCTCGACGCCTATGCCGCGTGGGTCGTCTCGTGCATCGAGCGCGGGACATACATCGGCTTCGTCGTTGAAGCCGCAGGCCAGGTGGTGGGCGGCGCGGGTGCCGTCCTGCTCGACTGGGGGCCGACGCGGGGCGAGGCATCCGGCACTCGCGCACGCATCGTCAACGTCTACACCGAGGTGCCTTGGCGTAAGCAAGGCATCGCCAAGGCGCTCGTCGACAAGGTGATGGACGCCTGCGCCGAAGCGGGTGTCCGTGTCTTCAGCCTTGCGGCGTCGGCAGAGGCGTCGGCGATGTACCGCGCCCTGGGCTTCGTGCCCTACGCCAACGAGATGATCCTGCGGCGGGGTTGAGGCTCGCCCGCGTCCACGGGCGGCAGACGTTGCCGTACTGCCTGTGTGCGCAACCACCGCGCCTCCGGCGTGCTGCACGCGCAGTGGCGACGCTGGAGGACCTTCTGGACTACAAGGCGCCTCGTCGCGTGGCCAAGTAGGGACCAGGCCAACCCAGCACGAGGAACGCCGGCCGACAGTTTCACGGGCCGCCCTCCGCGTAGGCCGCGCCGGGCCGCAGACTCCGATAACCGTTATACGAGGGCGCGGACGAGGCGCAGCTGTGCGAGGCGCCCCATCTCGACCTCTGCGCGCTGGATGCCGTCCGGCAGCGAGACGAATACGTGTCCGGCGCGCCGCGGCAAGGCGTCGAGGATGACGACGACTTCTTCATCATCCAGCGTGGCCAGCAACTGCAGCAGCTCGCGTGGGTCTCGCGCTGACGGCGGCCCGGAGGGAACCGGCTCAGCCTTAGGCTCGGGAACGGGCGGCTCGGGTGGTGGTGGCGTGACAGCCGCAGGCGCGGGCGGTTCGGTTGGCGAGCGCCTTGCGGCCGCAAGGGCCGGCGTTCTTGGCGGGTCGGCAGGCAAGCGATCCTGTGGCGGCTCCCCGGCACGAAGATCGTCCTTGAGCCGTTGCACCGCGGCTCGGGTGACCTCCGCGCCGCTGGCCAGCCAGGCGGCCACGGCGTCGGGCTGTGCCTCGTGCAGACGCCTCAGTTCATAGAGTTCAGCCAGCCCCCTGCAGCGGCGGCTGCGGTAGAGCTCCATCACCAGGTCAGGCGGGTCGATCAGGGCTGCAATGAAGGTGAGATAGCCCCGTGACTTGCCGAGCCGCCCTGCCACCTCCGCCTGCGTCTCGCCTGCCAGCATCCTCCGCTGGACGAACAGCGCCAGCTCCAGCGGCTGCAGGTTCTGACGCTGCTCGTTCTCGATGACCTGGTCGTAGCTGTCGGCGGCCAGGTCGACGAAGGCGGGCACGGTCTGGCGCCCGGCCATGCGCGACGCACGCAGCCGCCGCGCGCCGAAGTTCAGCATCCAGCGGCCAGGCTCGTCGGGATGCGGGCGCACCGACACCGGCTGGCGCACACCGCGCTGGCGAATGGTCTCGGCGAGTTCGGCCAGCGGCTCGTCGTCGAACTCGAAGCGCGGCTGCTCGGGGTCTTCGTCGATCGTGTCGATCGGAAGTTCCAGCGGTGCGCCGCCGGCCGGTGCGGGCGCGGCGTCGTCCAACACGGTCAGGTCAAGCGGCATGGTGCGGCTCCTGCGGGTCGACGATCTCGGCCAGGCGCCGCATCGTCGGCTCGATCTCGGCCCAGGCGTCGCGCGCGGCGGTCTTCTTCATCTCCCAGAGCAGGTCGCCGCTCGCCTGCGCCTCGGCGACCGCCGAGCGCTTGGGGATGAACGCGAACTCGCCGGGCTTGTCGGTCAGCGGGATCAGCAGCGACTGGTGGTGGCGCACGATCTCGGCGAAGTTGGCGCGCTGGAACGGCGTGGCCTCGACCATCACCGGTAGCAGGCCCACCAGTTGCAGCGCCGGGTTCAGCAGCGCGCGGATTTTGTGTACGCCGACGCGCGGGTGGTTCAGCAGGCCCCGCACGCCGTCGATCGCCTCCTGGTTGAGCTGGATCGGCGACAGCACGAAGTCGGCCGACGCCAGCGCGGCGATGAGGCGGATGTCGGGGTTGGGGTTGGTGTCGACGATGCAGACGTCGAAGCGGCCGGCCTGCGCCCGCAGGAAGGCGCGCAGGTTGCGTGCGAACGGCGTGTGCTGCGCCGGCTGGCGTTCGAGCCAGAGCAGCGGGTCGGCGGCCGGCACGAGCACGAAGGGCTCGGCCGGCACGTCGACCTGCGCCTGGGTCAGCAGCAGGTCGGCCGTGACGGATGCCACCAGCGGACGCCTGGAGCGCTGCAGCACGCTGCTGAGGTTGCCCTGGTGGTCCAGGTCCACCGCGAGCACGCGCCGGCCGGCGCGGCGCAGGTGGTGGGCCAGCAGCGTGGCGACGGCCGACTTGCCGACACCGCCCTTCTGGTTGGCGAGCACGAGGGTCTTCATCGCGAGCCTCCGGCGTCGGGCGTGGCGGCAGCCGGGATGAGGCCCCAGGCGCGCAGCACCTGCAGCACGCGGCGCTCGCCGTCGGGCACCAGGCGATGCAGGTCCTGCTGGCCCCAGCGCAGCGCGTCCAGGCAGGCCAGCATGTCGTCGCTGATCTCGACGTCCAGCATGCGAAGCTCGAACGGATCCCAGCGGAAGGTCGCGCCGTCGTGCACGCTGGCGATGAACCCGGCGATGCGGGCGACCTGGCCCGAGTCGTGGTGCTCGGCCAGGCGCAGCAGGCGATCGAAGGCCTGAGCGCCCTTCTCGGTCGCCGGCGTGGCGCGCTGCGTGTAAAGGAAGAACGCGTCGATCACGCGTCTGACGTCGTCGGTGTCGTCCATGGCAGGCTCCCGCGGCCGCGGCGGCCGCACTGACCTCTGATGGTCGGCGGACCTGGCGTCCGCCGACGCGCTGGATTCGGCCCCGGATCCAGCGCCCGGGGCCGGGTGCGGCTCAGGCCTTCAGCTTGCGCATCTCCTCGGCCAGCATCCACAGCGCGCGATTCAGGCTCACGGCGCGGTCGATGCCGTTGACGGCCCGGGTGAGCGTGCGCCGGCCGCTGGCGGCACGGCCGGGCTGGCCACCGTGGATGACGTTCTCCTGCACGCGCTGGAAGGTCGTCCACAGGTTGTGGCCCAGGTCCTCAGGCCGCCGGGCTTCGACCAGCTGCTCGGCCGTCACCGGCGCCGGCACGTGGCCGCCATCCTCCAGCGCGCGCTCGCCGAAGCGCAGCGCCAGCGCCGCGGTCGCGAACGCGATCTCCTCGCCGTGCTCCAGCGGCAGCGCCTTCATGGCCTCGGCGTGCTCGTCGACTTCGTCGAACTCGTCCAGCACCCGGAACGCGCCTTCGATGACCTCGCCGCGCACGTCGCCCTTGTGCGGGATGCGGATGTCGTCGACCACGTCGCCGACGATCAGGCCGTTGCAGCAGACGAAGCGGAACAGCCCCGCGAGCATCTGGTACGAACTGCCGCCGTCGTGGCTGTTGATGAGGATGATCTCGTTGACGGTGTCGCGCGCCCGGGTCTCGGTCGCCTGCACCTGGCCGGCATGGCGCAGCCGCAGCATGTGCTTGGTGAACGCACGCCGGTCCTCAAGCCGGCTGTGGCCCTGCGCGGCCATGTAGGGCTCGAAGCCTTCGCGCTTCAGGCCGCGCAGCACCTCGATGGTCGGGATGTAGGTGTAGCGCTCGGAACGGCTGACGTGCTTGCCCTCGGCGAACACCGAAGGCGCCACGGCGCGGATCTGGTCCTCGGCCAGCGGCTCGTGGCTGCGCAGGACGTGGGTGCGGCGGCCGAAACGCGTGGCCAGCGTGGGATGGATGGTTTGCATGGTGGTCCTCGTGCAATGGATGTGGACCCCGCGGGGTCCGCGGTGCAGGGGTCCGGCGGGACGGCGCCCGCCGGAAGCGTTCAGGCTTGGGACTGCGGCCGCGCCGGGCGGCGGCCGTTGACGGGCTTGGCGACGGGCGCAGGTGCCGGCGCAGGCGGTTCGGCCCGGCCCTCGCTGCGCGCCCGGCGCGCCTCGGACTCGGCGCGGCTGTCGAGGTAGTCGATCTCCTCGGCCGTGAACGCCAGGCCGTAGACCTCGGCGCCCTCCGCGTTGCGGTAGTTGTTGTTGCGCACGCGGCCCGTGACGTTGACGTGGCTGCCCTTGCCCAAGTACTCGGCGGCGTTCTCCGCCTGCCGGCCCCACAGGGTCCACATCAGCGAGGTCGCCTCCTCCTCGCGGTCTTCGCCGCTGCCGCGGCGGTTGTTGGAGATCACGGTAATCGTCGCCTTCGCGACCCTGCCTTCGCGGCCGTTGACGTACTCCAGGCGGACAGGGCCGGCCAGATGAGCGTTGCGCTGCTCGACTCGAACGTTTGCCATGGCGATGCACTCCGAAAACGAGACGACCAGCGCTGTCCGGGATTCGGGCTGCTGAAAACTGATCCTCTCGCTCGGACTCCCTCGCTCCCGCCCCTTTGGGGCGGGCGGGGGGTGGGGTGCCTTCGGGAGCAGCGCGAAGCGATGAGCCGGTTCACCCGGCCCACCGCATTGAAGATCCCCCCACAAGTCCCCCTCGCCCGTCATGGGGGGCTTGTGGGGGGAACGCGGTGGGTCGCAACCGGCGAGCGCGCGGGTATGGAGAGAGGGCCCGGCGAGCAGCGGCAGGCGTGACAGGCGCAGCCTGGCGCGCCGGACGCCGCCAAGGGCCCGCCCACGGACACGATCCCCGGCAGCTACGCGGCCGGCGTGACACCAAGCGAAGCGACTGGCGCGACGGCCGAGCCGGGGCGAGCACTAATCTGCACCCCGGCTGCCCTGCATTCGGCTGTTGGCTGTCTGGCTGTTCGGCTGCTGGTGTTCGGTCTTCAGCAGCGGCCCGGCGACGGGTTTGGCGGGTGTCCGGGGCGACGATCTGGCCGGTGTCGCGAAGAGCGCAGCGTCCCGCAGGGCGAAGCGGCGCCGGTCAGTTCGTCGAGCGGGCCGCGCTCACGCGCAGCGGGAGGGCAACCAGGCCCGCGATCCCCGGACACGGGACAGGGCCGCTGCCCCTCATTTCCGCCGGCGGCAACGCCGGCCTGTTCGTGTTCGCGTCAGGGATGGCTGCCCGGCAGGGGCGAGACACCGGTAAGCCGGTGGCTCGACGCGAAGCGCAACAGCCCGACCCTGCGCAGCGGGGAGACGCCCAGCCCCAGCGCCACCACCCGCCCCTGCACCGATCCCACCCCAGCCATGACAGCAGGCACAGGACTCACCGTCTCCCGAAGCCCAGCATCGAACGCAGCAGCCCCCCAGACCGCCGCTCATAGAACGGCTCCACCTTGTTCCTGAAGTACGCGCTGAGCCCCGACACCTCGTCCGCGACCACCGTGAAGTCCACACCCATCCCCGCCGGTACCGTCTTCTCCACCACGGCACCCGCCGCCTTGAACGTCGAACGCACATCGCCATCACCGGCAATGCCCACCACGAACCGCGGATCCTCACCGTCAGCCGGGTTCCGCATCAAGGCCAGATACGCCGCCCTCACCTGGGCATTGCCGGAAAAGTGACGTCGAAGCGCTTCCAGCATCTCGGTCGGCAACTGAGCCGGCTGACCGATCGTCACCCGCACCTCCCGGTCCAGCACACGCTCATCCATCGGCGCATCAGCACCCATCCGCAGCAGTGCCGCGACCTCATCGGGTGCGAACTCCTTGCCGTACACCGACATCGGGTCCAGCGTCAGCGTCGCACCCCGCGTCAGCTCGAACAGCCCACGAGCCGCCATCGCCAGGTACGGAACATCCCGCGGCGTCGCCCGCTGCAAACCCTTGAGCGTCGTGAAGAACGGGATCACGGACGTCCCGTCACCCTTGCGCCACTCCTGCAGCGCCACACCCTCACCCGGCGCCAGCAGCGCTTCGCCGGCCGGACCTTCTGATCGCCCGACCACGAACACCGTCGACTGCAGCAGCAGTTCGAAGAATGCCGGACGCCGCGCCGGGTCCGTCGCAGCCTCACGCAGCGCGCGCTCGAGCGTGTCATCCGTCTGCATTCAGAGCCCTCCCAAAGCAGCAACGGCCGCACGAAGAAGTTCACCTTCAGGCCACAACGACAGCGCCTTCCCCTGCTGGCATTCCGTTTCCTTCACGACAGAGCGGCAATCACACCGAAGGGGGACACGCCACCGCAACAGATCAGCCCCATCAGCACGAGGACACGACGTGAAAACAACATCAGTGGCCAGCACCAAATCAACCACAAAGATCGTGGCCAATCGCTATCGCCATGCGTCCGGCGTTCCCTCGCCCCAGAGAGGCGAACACCCGCAACGAATCAAACACGCGACGATGCATTAACCGCTGCGTACACGGCATCGAGATGCAACATGATTGCCGCGAAAGCGAGCTGCTCCGTTATGCTCACGACTTCAACGAAGAAGGAGTGCCGAAAAATGGCAACCAAGAAGACTGCGGCGCCGACCGCAACGTACGCAGAAATTCAGGCCGAAATCGCCCGCCTCCAGGCCGAAGCCGAAGCCCTGCGCGAGCAGGAAGTCGGTGAGGTCATTGCGGGCATCAAAGAGTCCATCGCCGCATACGGCCTGACCGCGGCCGATCTGGGACTGGCCCCGAAGGCCACGCGTGCGCGCAAGACCCCGACCAAGGCCGCCTTCGCCGACGGCAACGGCAACACCTGGGTCGGCCGCGGCAAGCGTCCCGACTGGGTCCGCGCAGCGCTGGCCGCCGGCCAGACCATGGACCAACTGCGCGTCAGCTGAGAGCGTGCGGCCAGACGGGCCCCACTCGGCCCGCGCCCGAGCGATCGATCACCATCGATCGCCTCAGGCGGCCTGCACGCGCCGGAACGCCGCCCGGTAGTCCAAAGGCTCGAGCGCGACGTGTTGCGACACGTCCCCCCGAAGCATGTACAGCCGCGGTGATCGTCGGAACTCGAAGAGCCGGTAGAGCACGAACTGCTCTCCGGCCTCCTTGCTGAACTCCAGTTCGTTGCGGCTCACGATGAATGCGCTGGCATGGCCCGCGTTCGTCGTCTTCACCTCGATGTACCGAGGAGCATTCGTCTCTTCGTACGACTGGATATCGAAGCCCGCACCGTCACCCAGGCGATCTGACACCCAGTCGACACGTGCGAACAGATCGGGCCTGCCGACCTGGTTCAGCCGCGCCTGCTCGTACTCCAGCACCCACTGCTCGCCAGCCCGTCCGAGCTTTCGGTTCGCCTGATCCCGGCCGGCGAAGTCGATCTTCCGCGGCAACCGAACCCGGCCCAGATCGGGAACGACCACGTTCTCCACTTGCGGCTGCTCGACCAAGACCGCCTGGAAGGGCCTGGCGTTCACAGGACGAGCGTCCTCCATCGCATCCGCAATCGTCGCCACCCAGGCGGCGTTCTCAAGCAGAAAACGCTGAACCGCCTTGCGCAGCAGCAACTGCGTGTTGCCCCGAGGCTTGTAGCCCGGAACGAACGGCAGGTTCAGCGCGTGCAAGACCGCCGAGACGTTCTGGAACTTCAACTCCACCGACGCCTTGCTGCGTCCGCGCAAGCGCTGCCGCAACTCGGCATTGAAGTCGGTCTTTCGGTACGCCGAAGCCTGGGCCTCCAGCGCCAGCATCCTGAAATAGGCCTCGACCGTCGCGTCGACCTCCTCCTCGGACCAGTCCTCCCCGATGCGAACCACCGTGAAGCCCAGCGCCCTCAGCTTTGGCACCACCGTCGCCTCGCCGCCCGAGAAGTCGGATGCCCGCAACGGCCCTGCATCCGGAACCGCATAGCCGTACGCCACACCCACGATCGCCTTGGAGTCCGCCATCCCGCCGGACTTTGGGTCGACCACCAGGAAGTCCCGCGAACGGCCGAAGCCGTACTTCTCCAGGAAAACCGCTCGACCCAGCGAGCGGAACTCGTCCAGAGCCGCCTGGACCGCCCCAGGGCTCTGCAGCTTCGATAAGGATGCCTGCACTTCGAGTTCTTGTAAGACGACTGCGCCAGGCCTCCAGCGCAAGTGAACTGCAGCTTACCGTCATGGCTCCCGGGCACCGCGGCAACCGACTTGACAGCCCTGCCCAGCATCAACTCGGCAGACGACTCGCCACCTCCGCGATCGGTCACAGCGACAGAACCGCCCTAGGAACAAGCAACCAAAGCCGAAACCTCTCGCAGGGTCGGCGACGACGCCTCAAGACTGAAAGTGGCCATTGACCTCGAATTTCTTGAGCGAAAGTCACCGAGCCCAAAGCGGTCAGACTACTAGCCAATGGGTCGTCCGTCTTCGAGACGTTGGCTGACCCGTCTGCTGGCGATGTGAGCGACAATCTCGAAAAGTCAACATGGGGAGTGTGGGGCGTGCATCCATTACGTAGGCTCACACGATCGGCATTGGTTCGAATCGACCACGCGCTTGGCAAGCAGCCCGAGGCAGGAACGTCTGATTCGGCACGCTCTGTCGCAGCGCTGGCGGCAGCGCGTATCTCGAAGCTGCGGCGACTCCACGCCGTACACAACGAATACCCCGGCTGGTTCGCAAGCACCATGCTTTGGGGCGGGTCACACCCGATCATCTTCGCGGCGATCATCGGCGTCGCATGCACGATCTTGGCCTTTGTCTGTTTGCCTGCGCCATACCCAGAATGGATAGTCATCACGTTTCCCGACCTCCCCGTCGACTACACACACGCGGCCTTCTTCGGGACCATCTGGACAGTACAGGCAACGCTCATCGCTCTCGTCTACCCCATCGTCCTGACCTTCGTACCAATCCTGCTGCAGCGGCGGGCATCTTCAAAATTTGCGCTTGGCTTCTACATGCGCGAATCAGCCGTTCTTCCGGCGGGCACCAGTTCCCTGGTGCTTCTGGTGGTGCTGTCGTTGCAGTACCTTGTCGCGTACTACGTGCCGCGAGAGCTCTTCCTCTTCAGCACCGTGTTCGATGGGCTTTGGCTGCTGGCTAACATCGGTATGACTGGTTACTTTCTGTTGAAGACCGTGCGCTATGTCGAGGAGGATGTGGGCGAAGCGACCTATAGACGCCTATCGCTCGGTTATATCCTTTGGTCAGACCTCCAGGAAGCTGAGACGGCTGCCCTTTATGAGGCAGGCGGCCCCAACATGGGGGACTACCGAGGCGGCAAGTTGGAACCCCTTGTCCGCACGATGCCGATTACTTCCGGAGAGCCGACTGTTTCGAGGCTCCTCTCCGGCAGAAAGAAGTTAGTCGATGTAGACCTGTTCCTTGTGAATCAGGTGGCCCGAGCGTGGGCAAAGCGTGCCGACGTTCATGTCGTGGAACACGGAGCGAAGCGGCGTCCCCCAACCCTGGAACTTCTGCCGTCGTTCTGGGGCGAATACTCCGGCCAAGTCCACATTGCCCGCGTTTCGGACGGGCCAGACCTAACGCCGCAAGAGCGTGGTGACCTCCTGCAGGCATACGTTTTCGCCTCACCGCCGAGCCGACTCTTCATTGGCAACACTAAGGGTTTATTGGAAGAACTCGCCAGCGAGGTGCAGTCGCAGTTGGAGCAAGGTAGGTTCGACGAATCGGCGTTAGCCTTCAAGAAATTGCGCCTGCTGCACGAGGCTTTCCTCCGCAACTCGAACACGGAACGGCACTCGAGTCTCGCAAGCGCCTCGGCGCCATGGGCTGCTGGACATCGCAGCATCAGTGACTACTGGCTTGACCCTTATAGGCCGCTGTTTGAGGCTGCGGCGAACAAGATTTCCGCCAATCAGGCCCTCTGGCGCAACCTGTGCAACCTTCCTGCTGATTTGCTCCGACGTGCGAATCCGCAGGACATGCGGATGACATACGACATCCTGGAGCAGTACGAGCTCATCGACCATTTCCTCGGTACGTGGTGGACCCGTGAAGCTCATCGGTCCCAAGCCGTCTTTGCTGCGACTGGGGCGCAGCTCCCTGAACCTATGGCCTCCGACTACAGGGAAGCCATCACATCCGTTGTCAATGGGTTGAACCTTGCGACAGTGCCGTTCGACGGGAAGGGCGTCGAGGAAGAGCAACGCTGGGCATCGCGTCTGAGGGCCACAGTGACCTGGATGGCGCACGTCGACATGTGCGCCACGCTGCTAGTACGCGCGGTCCGCCGCGGAGACAAAGTGGCGTCTGAGTGGTACAGCGATTGCCTGAGTCACTGGCTCTCTGACCGCGGTTACGAATATGGCGCTCGCCGCTTCGCCTACGCGGACGCCCGGCATTCGGTTAACGTAGGAGAGTTGGACCTTTCATGGCCAAAAGCGCGCCAGCAAATCTCCGCGGCCATTCAACGCGAAGCCACCCTAGATGACGCGGTCCACGTTCTATGGGAAAGCCTCCAGCGCCATTGGGAGGTCGTACGCTTTTCAAGCTCGCTACTTCTATTACGCTACGAAGTTCACGGCACCTTCCACGAACTCGCCCACCGGGTCGCGGGCCACGTACTGTCCCTTACGTTCTTCACTCCCGGGCCATCAGCCGATGCTCAGAGCCTGCTTGAGCCAGACCTGCTTCTGACCACGTACCTGAGGATCTGCTGCCTCGAACCACACTCTTGCGCGCAGTCCTCTTCGCTCGTCGCCCGAGTTCTGCGGAGAGGGAACGATGGCCCCGTCATCAATGGCTGGGTCTACACGGGTCACGGTTACCAAAGTAATCTAGAGTCGCAAACAAAGCAGTTCATGACCTTGTTGCTCGCGTCGACCGATGCGGGGAGGGTTGAGCTTACCGATGCGTCCCGCCTGTGCCGAGCCCCGCATGGGCTGGGCAGGTTGCGTGAGCTGTATAGACTGCTAGCCCTACTCGGCGCCGAGGTGCGACGGCCGGTCCAGAGAGAACTGCCGCTTGCTGCGGCCGCTCTGCGCGCCAGCTTCGGCTCTCCCGTGCGCCAGGTGTCGCCATTGCTGCCATGGCGAGGCAAGTTGAAGCACCTACTACAGGTCGTGAATGCGCAAATTGACGCCGAGCTTCGCAAGGTCTTCGTGCCACCAGACGCCGCGAGAACACTGGTGGCTCGACTCCAGGCGGAGTTGTTGAATCCAACCGACGGCAAGGCATGGAATGGCCACATGCGGACGGCCGTGGGCGCCGTGACCGTATCCAGAAATGTTTGGTCAGAGCAGTGTCGTCGCTATGAGAAGGCCAAATTCCTGCGGCCAACCGAGGATTCGTTCCCTCCCGAGGAAATCCGGCGTTGGGCAAGGCAAATTGCATTGGGTACCCTTCGGTTAGCCCTCAGAGAAGCGTTGCAGATTAAAGCGGCTCGTCCGGTCGGAGGCGTCTCCGGCGGCGAGCAATTGCTGAACCTCGCAGCGGCGATTCGTGCCGAGCGATGGTCACGTGAGACACCTATCGTCCTTGTGCCGCACGGTCCAACCGGTCTCGTAGTCGACGAGATGTACTGGCAAGTCGAGGGCCGCTCAGGGCCACCTGTTGGCGTTGAGTTCACGGCACGTCAAGGCACGGATGGCCCATTCGCTCATCGGATGGTCAACGGCGCACTCGTCTTCGAGATGCAAACCCCAGATGACCGAATCTACCTAGTGCCCGCCGCCTGGTTCGATTGCCTTGTATTTGAGCAGCACGCCGACGGCACGGTGCTGCAGCATGAGGTCCAAGTTCAGGAGCCCGACAGCGTGCTCATTCAGCTTCATTGGCGCGCTGAGCTTTCTGGGGCATTTAAGCAAGCCTAAGCCCCCTCTGGCGTCTGTCTAGGACCTTGTTTCACTCTGGTGGACACTCCGACCTAACCGAAGGAGTTGCACATGGGTATGCCCGGGCCGCAGATGGTCAAGCGGTATGGATTGGAGTTCAAGCTGGCGGCGGTGGAGTTGTCCAGTGCGCCAGGGGTGTTGATCAAGGACGTGGCGGAGTCCCTGTGCATCCACCCGTTCATGTTGTCGAAATGGCGCAAGCAGGTGCGCGATGGAGTGCTCGTGGGTGATGCGCGGAAACTCGATGCGGAGTCTGTTGGAGAGCTTCAGCGGCTGCGCGAGGTCGAGCAGAAGTACAAGCGCCTGCAGATGGAGCATGACCTCCTAAAAAAAGCCATCCGGTTTGCTTCGGATCGAAAGCGGAAGTCTTCGCCTTCATCGCAGCAAACCGGAAAACCTACAGCGTCCAAGTGATGTGTGCGCACCTTCGGGTCAGCCGTTCAGGCTACTACGCGTGGACGCGGCGCGAGCCCAGCAAGCGAGCCGTAAAGGAAGCCGAACTGATCGACCACGTGCGTCGCATCCACGCGGCTAGCCGCGGGTACTACGGCAGCCCGCGCATCCGGCATGCGCTGCGCCACGAAGGCATCACGGTGGCGCGCAGCACCGTCGCGCGGGTCATGCGGCGAGCGCAGTTGCAAGGCCGCAGCGCGCGCCTGTATCGGCGCTCGCGCGTGGGACAGCGGGCCTTCTTCACCAGCATCGCCAACCGTCAGCGGGGCGTGAAACTCGAGCGCCTGAACCAGATCTGGGTAGGCGACGTGACGTACCTGAGGCTCAACGGCCAGTGGCGTTACCTGGCTGTAGTGATGGACAAGCATTCGAGGCGGATCATCGGCTGGAGCCTGGGTTCGCAGCGTGACGCGGCGCTGACCCTCGAAGCCTTCAGCCATGCCTGGCGAGGTCGCAAGCCCGAGAGCGGACTGATATTTCACAGCGACCGTGGCATCGAATACGCGGCACATCAGTACCGCCAGAAGCTGCAGCAGCACGGTGTCGTGCAAAGCATGAATCGACCGGGCAAGATGAACGACAACGCGCATATGGAGTCGTTCTTCCACTCGATGAAGAGCGAGCATCTGTACGGGCAGAAGCCGGCCGACGAGGTGGCGCTGCGGAACTCGCTGCTCAGCTACATTCAGTTCTACAACCAGCAGCGGCTACATTCGTCGATCGGATACCTGTCGCCTGCAGGCTTCGAGCGGAGCCTTGTTTCATGATGGTGTGTCCACTTTTGAGAAACAAGATCCCTATTTGGAGCCGCCAATCGGGCCATCGCCTAACGTCGAGTCCAGCGACCGCTTAGCGCCTATTATCATGAGTGCGGCCAGCGAAAGCACCCGCTGCGCAGCGGTCGATGCTTCCAGCGATCCTCCGTCGAAGTTCTAGCCCAATACGGGCAAAGTTCGGCGAATTGACTTCCTGCCTTCCCACGAAGCCTGCGCGGTCGAGCGCGACGCGAAGACTGCTGAACCACTGGCGAATCCTCAGTCGGCGTTCGCCGACGCCGTCTCAATGTAGTCGGCTACGACCTGCCATCCTCCGCGAAGTTGGGCTTCGCTCTTGCCGACGTAGTGCCCAAGGGTGACGTCGCTGCTCGCCGCATGGTTCAGCATCCGCTTAAGCGAAGCACCTGACACGAGCTCTTCCGCGATGCTCGCAAAGGTCGCACGCAGACCATGGCCCTGCACGGCTGTCTTGGCTCTCTCATTGATCCACGCCAGTGTCTTCCGGGCATCGACGATCGGAAACAGCGGCTCGTCGAGCTCGCGGCTTGTGCAGTGCAGCTTCGCGATTTCAATTGCTTGTCTGGACAACAGCAGCTTATGGTCGCTCCTGTTCTTCGTGTCCCGCAAGACGATCTTGCCTGCATCGAGGTCCACGTCACCTACTTTGATTGGCTTGTATCCGTGGCGCTTGCTCCCATGGATTTCGCCGCCCCGGCACCCCGTGAGCAACTGAAAACGGTAGTAGTCGGCCGCGACCCTGGACGGCGCGATGGTCGCTGCCCGCCACCACGCGCCCAAACGCTCTGGTGGGATGGGCGCAGGGTTGCCTTTAGCGGGCGCCAGCACGATACGGTCTCGACCTGCGGTGTCGCGACCCAACGGGTTTTCCGGTACCACGACGCCATGCCACCGCAGCACTGCGCGCAGCACCTGCATCGCATAGACCGCCTGGCGCTCGGATCGCTTGATGACGGCCGCATGCACGCCCCGAATGTCATCGGCGGTGAGGCTTGAGAGCAGCTTCTCTGCAATCGGATACAGCTCACCATCGGTGAACCTCCTGCCCGACTTCGAGGTCTTGCCGGGCTCCACCATCGCAAGGTAGTCGGCCTTCGTGCGTGCCTTCAATGGCAAGCCATCCTTTGCGCGACGCTTCTTTTCGACGTACTCACGAACGGCCTTCTGCAGCGTCAGTCCATCTTGGAGGCTGGCCTGCTCTTGTGCCACCACCTCGGCGCGCAACCTCGACTCCTCCCGTGCTGGCCAGTCCACACCATCGCGCGCAAGTGCCCGGATGCGCGCCGCCTCGGCACAGGCAGCGGCCAGCTTCATCTGGCCGGCCCCTTCACCGTACTCCTGCGGCAGCCGGTACTGGCGCTCGACCGCTGCCCCCTTGACCGTGTAGCGAACCAGGAGCGTACGAACCCCGTCCGGAGCGATGCGCAACTGCAAGCCGCGGTCGATAGTGAGCTTGTAGGCCTGAGCGCGAGGTCTATGGGCGTCGATCGCTCTGACGGTCAAGAGGGGCATGCTCGGGCTCCGTGTCCGACAGGTGTCCGAAAAATCGCTGGCTCGCATGCTATCAGTCGGGACCACCTGGCACAAGGAAGTCGACCTAACTTATTGATATGAATGAACTTTCAGAATTCCAAGAAGATGCCGGGACGTCTCACAAAGTGCTGCTTGTACCGACTGTTAATCCGTAGGTCCCTGGTTCGAGCCCAGGTCGGGGAGCCAAAATTACCGAGGTGCGACAAGCACTTAGGTCGAATCAGAAGCCAGCCGTCGTGCTGGCTTCTTTCGTTTCCGGGCCTCGGATCACACCGGGGATACTGGACGCAACGAGAATGTTTGGCTGTGAAGCGACCCGGCTTCCAGGAGGCTCCTCAGCCGGGAATGGAGTCAGCGTCAGGGCGTCAATGCGGTTCACTTTGCCGCGCTCCATCAGCGCAGCAGCGCCTTGATGCGAGCCCACAGCGCAGCCTTGGACACCGTGGTCATGGCCATCGCCTGCATGCACTGGTCCAGTCGATGAGGCCGTGCACGCAGGTCCTCCACGGCACTGGCCAGATCGGCGGCCACGCTGTCGCCGTAGGCAGCTTGGGCCTTGGCCATGGCCTGTTTCATCAGAGCCCTGGGCGGCGCCATCATCGCCAGGTCGATCAGGTCACGGCTCATCACGGCATCGTCGCGCCAGCGGTCGGAGTTGGCCAACAGTTTGCTCGCCACCATGTCCCGCGGTGTCAGCGTGGCTACGCCGCACTGGCGATCGCCCGGGCCAGGGGCGTCAAGTTCGATTCGGCCTTCGAGCACGATCTCGAACTTGATGTCGGCGCCCTCGACCCTCAGCGTGGTGCGAATGCCGTACTGGTCCGCGCGCAGCTCACGGGTCTGGTTCAGCGCGCGGTCGGCACGGGTGATGGAACGCATGCCATCCGGGCCAGTCAGTCGCTGGCGCAGGTGGCGATAGCCCTCGACCCTGGAAACAACGAAGCCGATGTCGACCGACTCGCGATATTCGCCGTAGCGCAGCGCCATGGCGCTGCCGCCGCCGAAGAGGCAGGCGTTCGCCGCCAGCAGATCGGCGTCCAGCGCCTCCAGGACGGACGCGATGCGGCGGTGATGTGTGCGCTCAAACAAGCAGCCGCCCTCCGCCCAGTTGGTCCACCAGGGCCTGGAGCAATGCACGTTCTGCCGCCTCCATGCTGGACGGGTCGATGTGCCGCCAGTTGCGCTCGTACAGGTTCAAGGCATCTGCCGGGCTGACATCGTCGACGCCCTGAAGTTGCCAGGCTAGACGCTTGAGCTGCGGAAAGTCCACCAAGCGCACACGATCAGGCAGGCCGGCGGCTCCCGAAGTGGCCAGACTTGCCTGCGGATCGCGTAGTTCCAACTGCAGCCCCACGGCATCGATGGCGCTCAAGTAGGCGCCCATGGTCACCGAAGGCTCGCCGCGCTCGATGCGGCGCAAGGTAACCCGCGACATGCCAGCAGCCTCTGCGGCCACCGTGGCGCTGACTCTCTGGCTCTCTCGATGGGCACGGATGCGCTCGCCGATGGCCCGGAGCCGGATCGCGAGAACGTCCCCGCCATCCTGGATGCCGATGCGAGCCCGGCAGCCGAGGCCGGAACCGCTCGACCGCGAGTTCGCCTGCGCCGCACCCGCCACGAGGCCTTGGCACGGGCAAATGGCGCGGCGCCCGCGTTGATACAACGGCAGCGGTCGACCAAGGAGACGGCCTTCGTCCGCACAGGCCTGGGCGGGCAGAAGGTGATCATGGACGGCGGCGCGATCGTGCTGCCGGTCTTCCACGAGCGTGTGCTCGTGAACGTGAACACGCTCAAGCTCGAAGTCGTGCGCCGCGAACGCGAGAGCCAGGACCGACAAGCAGTTCTTCAACCCGAACAACGCCTTCGACGCCGAGGGTCTCACCCGGCTCACCGAGCAGACCGAAGCGCGGCGCAAGCAGCGCAACGACGTCGAGCAGGACACCGAGGTCCAGGTGCGGGCCAAGAACCTCGATGCCTCGCGCCAGAAGCTCACCATCGAGAAGGATCAGGAGTTCGCCTCGCTCGGCCAGCGGCGCGAGATCGAGGTCACGCGTGCCGAGCAGTCGGCGCTGATCGCCTCGCAGCAGGCAGAGCGCAGCCGCGAAGCCGAGGCCGCCAAGATCGAGGCCGAGCAGCAGGTCAGCCAGAAGCGCATCGAAGCCGAACGCGAGATCAAGGCCGCGGAGATCGAGAAGAACCTCGCCATCCAGATGCGCGAGATCGAACTCGAGCGCAAGACCGAGATGCAGCGCGCGGAACAGCGCAAGCAGGTGGAGATCGCGCGCCAGGACACGCAGATCGCGATCGCCAACAAGTCGCGCGAGCAGTCCGACGCCGACGCCGCGGCCAACCTGGCCCGGGCGGACGCGGTCAAGGCGGAAGAAGCCGTCACGACAGCGCGCCAGGTCGCGGTGGCCGAGCGCGAGAAGGACATCCAGCTGATCGAGGCCTCCAAGGAAGCCGAGCAGAACGCCATCGCCGTCAAGGTGTCCGCCGCGGCGGAGAAGGAGGCCGCACTCGATCGGGCCGAGGCCGTGACCATCGAGGCGCAGGCCCGCCAGGCCGCGGCGCTGGCGGATGCCGAAGGCCGACGCGCGATCAACGAAGCCCTGAACACGCTCTCGGCCGCGCAGATCGACCTCCAGGTGCGGACCCTGCTGCTGCAGCAACTGCCGCAGATCCTCGAGCAGGCCGTGCGGCCGATGGAGAAGATCGACTCCATCCGGATCTTCCAGGTCGGCGGCATGCCGGGCTCACCTTCGGGCGCCGATGCCGCCGGGACGGCCCCGCACGCGGGCGCCACCTTTCCGGAGCAGGTGATGAACTCGGCGCTGCAATACCAGATCGCCAAGCCGATCGTCGATGCGGTGATGAAGGATGCCGGTCTGTCGAACGAAGGCATCACCGGTGTCGCCCATGCCTTGTCGGCATGCTGACCCGGCCTCAGGCGCAAGGCTGATCGGGCTGGCCGCGCCCGGACATCCGATCTCGGCCGGGCGCGCGCAGCCCTGACGGCTGGGCGGCCATTCTCCAGATGAGAATCACTCTCATTTAAGATGCGTCGCGGAAACCGACATCGACGCAACCATGGCCACACCCGAGTTCGAACTGCTGCGCCACGAACACCTGCTGCTGCTGCGAGCGCATGGCCGTGCGCAGCAGCGCTGCAGCCAGGCCCTGCAGGCGCAGGCACGCGAGATCGAGCGCCTGCAGGCCCAGGCGATGCGCCTGCGCGCGGCGCTCGTCGTGCGCGAGACGGCGCTGGCCTGGGCGCAGGAGGACAAGGCCGCGCTGGAACGGGTCGTCCCCGGGCTGCCGCGGCGCGCGGCGCTGGCGCGGCGCGTGGACGAACTGCTCGCGCGGCTGCAGGACCTGATGCGCGAACGCCTGACGGCCAGGCCCCTGGCCGTTGCCGCCGGCAGCTCGGACGTGATCGCCGCGCGGCCGGACGACCAGCAGGCACTCGAGTCCAGCCTGGGCACCGCCGACCTGGTGATCTGCCAGACCGGCTGCCTGAGCCACGGCGCCTACTGGCTCGTCAAGGACCACTGCCGGCGCCACGGCAAGGCCTGCCTGCTCGCCGAACGGCCAGCGGCGCTGCGCATCGTGCACATCCGGACGGACGAGGGCGAAGCGTCGTAGGCCCAGCCGGCACGCGACGACCTGCGAACGCGGCACCGTCCGACAAGCCGACGGCGGTGCCGGGCACAGACTGCGGTCCTGACACCGAAAGCCGCCATGACCCAGAACGCGCACATCACGGGAACGGTCGAATATCGCGAAGGCGACGGCCCCAACATCGTCATCCGGCGCGGGCCCTGCGTCATCGAAGAAACCGAGCTCGACGTCACCCTGAGCTGGACCGAGGGCGATGCGCGCGGCTCGGCGGCCATGCCGATCGCCGACTACCGGCGCTACGTCGCCAGCCGGGCGATACGGCTCGATGGCGCGACCGCCGGCTGAACCCGATCGGCAGGCCCAACGATCGCATGACGGACACGACAAGCAGGCGCGCCTGGCGTCTCCTGGGCTGGAGCGCGCTGGCGCTCGCCGTGCTGGCCTGCGCCCGGACCGCCTGGCGCGTGCACGAGTCGGCCGAGCTGATCCGGCGTAGCGAGCCGCTGCAGCGCGCACCGGTGCAGCCGGCGCTGCGCCTGCTCGTCGTCGGCGACAGCACCGCGGTCGGCACCGGCGCCAGCAGGCCCGAGGCCAGCCTGGCCGGTCTTCTCGGCCAGCGTTTCCCGGGGCTGCGGATCGACAACCGCGCCCGCGACGGCGCGAAGTTCGCCGACCTCGGCGCCCAGCTCGACGGCGACGAGCGCTACGACATGGTGCTGGTGATGGCCGGCGGCAACGACGTCGTCCGTCTGCGCGACCTGCAGGCCCTGCGCGACGACGTCGAACAGACGCTGCGCCGGGCGGCAGAGCGCGCCGAACTGGTGGTGCTGATGCCGGCCGGCAACGTCGGCAACGCGCCCTTCTTTCTGCCGCCCGCGTCGTGGTGGATGAGCTGGCGCGCGCGCCGGCTGCAGGCGCTGGCCGACGAGGCGGCGGCACGCCACGGTGCCGTACGCGTGAACCTGTTCCGCGAGGCCGCCGACGACCCGTTCGTGCAGCGGCCGGAGCTCAACGCCGCCGACGGGCTGCACCCCAGCGACGCCGGCTACCGCGTCTGGTTCGACGAGCTGATGACGCAGGCCGCCCTGCCCCAACGGCTGTCCGCCGCCGCCGTGGCGCGCTGAACAGCCGCAGGCATCTCTCGGGCCCGGTTGCTGGCACCGGCGAGCACCTCGACCGGCTCAGCGCCCGCTAGCATCATCGGTGCCCGGCTCGGCGCACCGACGCGGCGCCCCGAGCCCTGTCGACACCACATCGAGGACCTGTTGCCATGGACCTGTCGCGCTTCCCGCGCCGCCGCTACACGCCGTTTGCCACCCCCATCGAGCCGCTGCCGCGCTTCAGCGCGACGCTGGCGGCCACCTGCCCCGGCGGCCGCGGGCCGACGGTGTGGATCAAACGCGACGACCAGCTCGGCCTGTTCCCCGGCGGCAACAAGACGCGCAAGCTCGAGTTCCTGGTTGCCGACGCGCTGGCCCAGGGCGCCGACACGCTCGTCACCTGCGGCGCGCCGCAGAGCAACCACTGCCGCATCACGCTGGCGGCGGCGGTGAAGGAAGGGCTGAAGTGCCGCTTCGTCATCGAGGAGCGTGTGCCCGACAGCTACGACCCGGCGGCCAGCGGCAACAACTTCATGTTCCGGCTGCTCGGCGTCGAGGCCGTCACGGTGGTCAAGGCCGGCACCGACATGGGCGCGGCGATGGCACGCGTGGCCGAGGAGCTGCAGGCCGCCGGACGGCGCGCCTACATCATCCCGGGCGGCGGCTCCAACGCCATCGGCGGCCTGGGCTACGTCGCCTGCGCGCAGGAACTGCAGCAGCAACTGTTCGAGCAAGGCCTGCA
>NZ_NRRU01000014.1 GCF_016583785.1 Rubrivivax gelatinosus
TTTTGCGCCCGCCGCGCCCGCGGTCCCGGCGCCGCCACCGGTGCCGACGGCCGAAGATGACGAGATGCGCGCCGTCTTCCTCGAGGAGGTGGGCGAGGTGATCCCGGCGGCGCACGAGTCGCTGGCGCGCCTGTCCGACGAGCCCGAGGACCTGGGCGAGATGACCGCGGTGCGGCGCGCCTTCCACACGCTCAAGGGCAGCTCGCGCATGGTCGGGCTGAAGGACTTCGGCGAAGCCGCCTGGGCCTGCGAGCAGCTGTTCAACTCGCGCCTGGCGCAGTCGCCGCGCCTGGACCCGGCGCTGCGCGCCTTCACGACCGAGGCGCTGAACTATTTCGCCGCCTGGACCGAAGCGCTGGCCGCCGGCCGCGACGACGGCCATGCCTGGCAGCCGGTGGCGCGTGCCGCCGACGCGCTGCGCCTGGACGGCCAGCGCCTGCCGATCGCCACCCCGACGCCTGCCGCGCCGGCGGTCACGGCCGAGCTGCCGGTCGTCACCGAGCTGCCGGCAGCGCCGGTCGCGGCTCCCGTGCCGCCGGCCGCACCGGCCGAGACCGCTGCCGGGCTCGACTTCGAGTTCGACTTCGACCCCGCCGCCGATGCCAGCGCCGCGCCGGCACCGGCGCTCGCCGAGCGTGTGCGCGACCTGCCCAGCGCCTCCGATCTGGATCTGGACTTCGGCACGCCCACGCCCCGGCCTGCGACGCCGGTGCCGACGGCCGAGCCCGAGTTCAGCCTCGATCTCGGCGAGCTCGAAGCCGCCGAGGCCGAGCTGCTGCCGGCGGCCGAGACTGTCGAGGACTTCGCGCCGGTCGAGCCGATCGAAGCCCCGCCGGCGCCGGCCGCGCTGCCGCCGGCCACCGCGGTCGATTTCGACTTCGACCTGGGCGAAATCAGTGCCGCCGAGCTCGAACCCGCGCCGGCCGAGGCGTTGCATCCTGCCGCCGGGCCGCTGCCGGGCGAACCCAGCGCCGACGAGATCGCCTGGCCGCCGTCCTGGGACGAGCCGCAGCAGCAGCCGCTGCCGCAGCCGGTGTTCGCCGAGCCGGCGCCCGAGCCGCCGCTGCCGGCCGTCGAGGTGGCCGAGAGCACCGAGATCGACTGGCCCGTCGAGGCGCCGGCAGAAGCCGAACCCGAACTCGAACCCGAGACCGTGCCGGCGCCCTTGCCGGCGTTCGACGAAGCGGCTTTCGAACGTGCCGCCGCCTTCCCCGAGCCGCCCGCCGTCGAAGCCGAGCCCTCGTGGCCCACCGACGCCGGCATCGAGACCGTCGAAGCCGCGGCGGCGCCCGAGCTGCCGGCCGAAGCCGAGCCCGAGACAGCGGCCGCGGACACCTCCACCATCGCCGAAGCGGCGCTGCCGGTCGCGGCCGAGGCCTTCGCCGAGCTGCCGCCGCCGGACGAGGCGGACGCCTTCGCCGTCGACACCGCGCCGGACGAACTGCCGGTCGAGGCCGAGCCGCTGTCGGTCGAGGCCCAGCCGCTTCCGGCCGAGCCCGCGCCGCTGCCGGCCGAAGCCGTCGCCGCGCCCGAGCCGGCCGAGCCGGCCGAGCCCGCGCCCGACGATGAGCCGGTGAAGATCATCGGCGCGCTGCAGATCCCGCTGCCGCTGTTCAACATCTACCTGAACGAGGCCGACGAGCTCTCGCGCCGCCTGGGCACCGAACTCGCCGAGTGGGCGCTGGAGCACGAACACCGCGCGGTGTCCGACAGCGCGGTCGCGCTCGCGCATTCGCTTGCCGGCAGTTCGGCCACCGTCGGTTATGCCGAGCTGTCGTCGCTGGCGCGTGCGCTCGAACACGCGCTGATGCGCTCGCGCGGCTGCGGCCGCGGCCGCGCCGGCGAGCCGGCGCTGTTCGCCGATGCCGCCGAGGAGATCCGCCGCCTGCTGCACCAGTTCGCTGCCGGTTTCCTGCGCCCGGTGGCGCCGGCCATCGTCGAGCGCCTGGCCGACCACGAGCTCTGGCCCGACCTGCCGCGGCCCTCGGTGCTGGACAACCTGGGTGCGGTCGACAGCGGGCTGGACGAAGACATCGCCGCCGAGGACGCGCTCGACAACGAGTTGTTCCCGATCTTCGAGGACGAAGCCGACGAGCTGCTGCCGCAGCTGCTGGGCCGGCTGCGCGACTGGGCCGACAACCCGGCCGACGCCGGCGCGCCGGCGGCCTGCATGCGCACGCTGCACACCTTCAAGGGCGGTGCGCGCCTGGCCGGTGCGATGCGCCTGGGCGAACGCGCCCACCGCATGGAGACCGCGATCGAGCGTCTGGCCGACCGCGGCGGCGTGCATGCGCACGAGGTCGAGCTGCTGCTGGCGCACGCCGACGCGATGCTCGGCGACTTCGAGGCGCTGCGCGCCCCGGCGCCGCAGGCGCCCGCCGCCGCTCTGCTGCCGGCCGAAGCCGCGGTCGACGAGACGCCGCCGCTGCCCGAGGAGCCGGCCGCCGAGATCGACTGGAGCCGTTTCGCCACCGGTGCTGCCGCCGTTGCACCGCCGCCGGAACGCGCGGCCCCGGCCGCAGCCGCGGTGGTGCGTGTGCGCGGCAGCCTGCTCGACCGCATGGTCAACCAGGCCGGCGAGGTCAGCATCGCGCGCGCCCGCCTGGACGGCGGCGTGCGCCAGCTGCAGTCCTCGCTCGGCGAGCTGACCGGCAGCCTGGAGCGCATGCGCAGCCAGCTGCGCGACATCGAGCTGCAGGCCGAGTCGCAGATGGTCTCGCGGCTGGAGGCGGCCAAGGCCGCGGCCGAGGTCTTCGACCCGCTCGAGATGGACCGCTTCACGCGGCTGCAGGAGCTGACGCGTTTCATGGCCGAGTCGGTGAACGACGTCGCCACGCTGCAGCGCAGCCTGCAGCGCACGCTGCAGTCGGCGGAGGACGAACTCGCGGCGCAGGCGCGGCTCACGCGCGAGCTGCAGGACGACCTGCTGCGCACGCGCATGGTCGAGTTCGACAGCGCCAGCGACCGCCTCTACCGCACCGTGCGCCAGGCGGCCAAGGAGACCGGCAAGAGCGTGCGCCTGGACATCGTCGGCGGCGCGATCGAGGTCGACCGCGGCGTGCTCGAGCGCATGGCCGGGCCTTTCGAGCACCTGCTGCGCAACGCCGTCGTGCACGGCATCGAGCCCGCGGCGCAGCGCAGTGCCGCCGGCAAGGACACCACCGGCACGATCACGCTCGCGATCACGCAGGAAGGCAACGAGGTCGGCGTCGAGCTGCGCGACGACGGCGCCGGGCTGGACCTGGCGCGCATCCGCGAACGCGCGCTCGAACGCGGCCTGCTGGCCGCCGATGCGCCGGCGGACGACGCCGCGCTGGCGCAGCTGATCTTCGCGCCCGGCTTCAGCACCGCACGCGAGGTCACCGAACTCGCCGGCCGCGGCGTCGGCCTGGACGTCGTGCGCTCCGAGGTCGACGCGATGGGCGGCAGCGTCCAGGTGGCGGCCGAACCCGGGCGCGGCACGCGGTTTCGCCTGCTGCTGCCGCTGACGACGGCGGTGACGCAGGTCGTGATGCTGCGCTGCGGCGAGATGGCGGTGGCGGTGCCGTCGACGCTGATCGAGGCGGTGCGCCGCGTGCTGCCGGCGGATGTCGAGGCCGCCTATGCCGGCGGCGAGTTCACTGACGGCGAGCGCACGATGCCCTTCCACTGGCTGGCGGCGCTGCTGGACGGGCCGGCGCGTGGTGTCGCCGTCGGACGCACCCAGGCCGTAGTCGTCATCCGCTCGGCCGAGCAGCGTGTCGCGCTGCACGTCGACGAGGTCGTCGGCAACCAGGAAGTGGTGGTCAAGAACGTCGGCCCGCAGCTCGCACGCGTGCCCGGGCTGGCGGGCGTGACGCTGCTGCCCAGCGGGGCGGTGGCGCTGATCTACAACCCGGTCGCGCTGGCCACGCTCTACGGCCCGGCTGCGCGCACGCGCCTGGAGCAGGGCGCGGCGGCCGACGCCGGCGCGCCACAGGCCGAGCCCGAAGCGCCGCCGGCGCCGCAGGTGCTGGTGGTCGACGATTCGCTGACGGTGCGCCGCGTCACGCAGCGGCTGCTGCAGCGCGAGGGCTGGCGCGTCGTCACCGCCAAGGACGGCGTCGAGGCGCTCGAGCGCCTGGCCGAGATCCGCCCGGCACTGATGCTCTCGGACATCGAGATGCCGCGCATGGACGGTTTCGACCTGCTGCGTGCGGTGCGCGGCGACCCGGCGCTGGCCGGGCTGCCGGTGGTGATGATCACCTCGCGCATCGCCCAGAAGCACCGCGATCACGCGGCGGCGCTCGGTGCCGACCACTACCTCGGAAAACCCTATTCCGAGGAGGAGCTGCTGGCCCTCGTCGAACGTTACGCAGGAGCGGCCTCGCCGGCCTAAAGCGCGTGTCCCGGGTAGCCGACCATCTGGCGGAACTCACCGGGTTCCGAGACCGCGACGCGCTCGACGCGACCCTCGTCAGCGCCTTGCACGATCTGCTGCGGCCCCGGGAGATCGCGATCTACCGCATCGTCGGCGAGCCCGAGGACCGGCGCTGGCTGACGCGCGCGCGCCTGACGGCCGGGGAGACGGTGCCGAGCGCCGACGCGCTCTGGGCCGACCTGGCTACGCTGCCGCCGCTGGCCGCGCATCCGCTGCGCCAGGCCTGCCTGCAGCAGCGCGAAGGCATGGTGGTCGACGGCCCGCCAGCGCAGACGCTGTTTCCGCTCGACCTCGAGCGCGACTGCGAAGCGGTGATCGAGCTGCACACCGAGCGGCCGCTGTCGACCGAGCAGCTGCGCCTGGCCGGCAGCATCCTGCGTGTCTACCGCAACTTCCATTCGCTGCTGGACTACAGCGAGCGCGACACGCTGACCGGGCTGCTCAACCGCAAGACCTTCGACGAGAGTTTCATGCGCAGCACGGTGCCGGCGCCGCCGGTGCCCGACCCGGCGACCGGCCTGCGCCGTGGCGGCCGCAACGCCTGGCTCGGCGTGGTCGACATCGACCACTTCAAACACGTCAACGACTGCCACGGCCACCTGATCGGCGACGAGGTGCTGCTGCTGCTGGCGCGGCTGATGCGCGGCGTGTTCCGCCAGGGCGATCTGCTCTACCGCTTCGGCGGCGAGGAGTTCGTCGTGCTGATGCGCTGCGACGACGCCATCGCCGCCGGTGCGGCCTTCGAGCGCCTGCGCACGGCGGTCGAACACCATGCGTTTCCGCGCGTCGGCCGCATCACCGTCAGCGTCGGTTTCACCGCGGTGCGGCTTTCTGATACGCCCAGTTCGGCCTTCGAACGCGCCGACCAGGCTGTCTATTTCGTCAAGCAGAGCGGGCGCAACCGCGTCGAGGGCCATGCTGCGCTGGTGACGCGCGGCGCGCTCGTCGAGGCGGCCATCGGCGACGACGTCGTGCTGTTCTGAACGGTGCTGAGCGGCGGCGCCTGCCGGCGCCGCCGTTCCTTCAAGCCTGGCCGCCCGGCGGCAGGCGGAAGAGCTTCACCGCGTCGTCGAGCGCGGTGGCCTGCTCGGCAAGCTCGGCGGTCGCGTGCGCCGCTTCCTGCACCAGGCGGGCGTTGTCGCCGGTGACGCCTTCGACGCTGGCCAGCGTGCGGTTGACTTCCTCGATGCCGGACATCTGCTCGCGGCTGGCGGCGTCGATCTCGGCCATGATGTCGGTGACACGCTTGACGCTGTGCACGATGCCGGTCATCGTCGAGCCGGCCTCGTGCGCCAGGCGCGAGCCGGCGCCGACCTGCGACACGGTCTCGTCGACCAGCGTCTTGATCTCCTGCGCCGCCTGCGACGAACGCTGCGCCAACAGCCGCACCTCGGAGGCGACGACGGCGAAGCCGCGGCCGTGTTCGCCGGCACGCGAGGCCTCGACCGCGGCGTTCAGCGCCAGCAGGTTGGTCTGGAAGGCGATGTCGTTGATGACGCCGTTGATCTCGGCGATGCGCTTGGACGCGGCGTTGATCGAGTCCATCGTCGTCACCACCTGGGCGACGACGGCGCCGCCGGTCTTGGCGACGTCCGAGGCCGAGATCGCGAGCGCGTTCGCCTGGCTCGCGTGTTCGGCGTTCTGGCGCGTCGCGTCGGTCAGGCGCGACATCGAGACCGCGGTCTCGTGCAGCGCCTGGGCCTGGTGCTCGGTGCGCGACTCGAGATCCTTGTTGCCGCCGGCGATACGCGCCGAGGCCTCGGCGATCGTGCCGGTGCCGCTGCGCACGCGGCCGACGATGGCGGCAAGGCTGCCGCGCATCTCGTGCAGCGCACGCTGCAGGTGGCCGATCTCGTTGCCGCTGTCGACCTTGACGTCCTGCGTCAGGTCGCCCGAGGCGATCGCGTGGGCGACGTCGACACCCTGCTCCAGCGGGCGCGTGACGACGCGGCGGATGAAGGGGTAGATGATGAACAGCACCGGGATGCCGGTGACGATGGCCATCAGCACCGTCTGCCAGCGCTGGCGCGCCATCAGCGCGTTGCTCTGGTCCAGCGACAGCTTCATGCTGACCACGCCCAGCACCGTGCCTTCGGGCACCTGGTGGCAGCTGGTGCAGTCCTTGCCGAGGTAGTTCTTCGAAGCCAGCGCCGGGCGCACGACGCGCAGGTACTCGCCCTTGTCGTCGCTGGCGACGTGGATCTCGGGCTGGCCGCTGGCCAGCACCTTCTGTTCGATGGCGTCGGGGTCGGCGGCGTCGGCACCGTTGCCGTTGCCGAAGAGCTTGTTGACGGCTTCGCCGCGCAGCACGCGCAGGTCACGGATGTTGTCGAGCTGGCGCACCTGGTCGAGCAGCACGGCGCGCTGGGCGATCGTGCCGGTGACCATCATCCCGGTCAGGCCCGCCATCGTCGCGTCGTGCATGCTGCTGGAGAACGCGGTCGCCTGTTCAATGGCGGCCTCGCGGTTGACCTTGCCTTGCCAGGCGATCCCGACAGCCCAGACGGCGGTAAGCGCCAGGGCGATGGTCGTGATCAGCTGAACCCATATCTTCTTTTTGGCGACGCGCACGGCGCATGCTCCTGACGGTCGTTGTCTTGGGTCGATCTTGCGGGAAAGGCTATCAACCCATCAATGGAAAAGATTGATGTTTGCCGTTTGAATTCACGCAAAACACCTTTACCCCACCGGGGTGTGCGCTGGAGCAAGAAAGCCCGGCCGCCGGCTGTGGCGGCGGCGCCGATTCAGCGCCTGGCGGCGGCGGGTTTGACGGCCGCAAAACGGGCCAGCGTGCGTTCGCGCGCGGCCTCGTGGGCGACCACCGGCTCGGGGTAGTCGCGGCCCAGCACCAGGCCCGCGGCTGCCAGGTCCGCCGGCCGCGCGCGCCAGGGGGCGTGCAGCAGCGCGTCGGGCAGCGGGGCCAGCTGCGGCAGGTAGCGGCGGATGAAGCGGCCATCCGGGTCGAAGCGTTCGCTCTGCGCCACCGGGTTGAAGATGCGGAAGTAGGGCTGGGCGTCGCAGCCGGTCGACGCCGCCCACTGCCAGCCGCCGTTGTTCGAGGCCAGGTCGTAGTCGTTCAGGTGCAGCGCGAACCAGGCTTCGCCGCGGCGCCAGTCGATTCCCAGATCCTTGGTCAGGAAGCTGGCGCTGACCATGCGCAGCCGGTTGTGCATGTAGCCGGTGCGCGTGAGCTGCAGCATCGCCGCGTCGACCAGCGGGTAGCCGGTGCGGCCTTCGCACCAGGCGGCGAAGTGTTCGTCGGCGTGTTTGCCGTGTTCCCAGCGCAGATGTTCGTACTCGGGCTTGAAGGCCGAGCTGGCGACACGCGGGTGGTGGTGCAGCAGCTGGTGATAGAAGTCGCGCCAGACCAGTTCGGAGAGCCAGACCTCGGCGCCGTGCGAGCCGCCGACCATGCGCTGGTGCGCTTCGCGCGCCAGATGGCGGATCGACACCGTGCCGAAGCGCAGGTGCGGCCCCAGGTAGCTCGGCCCCTTGACCGCCGGGAAGTCGCGCCAGTCGGCGTAGTGGTCTATGCGTTCGAGGAAGTCGGCCAGCAGCTCGCGGCCGCCGGCCGGGCCGCTGGGCAGCTTCAGCGTGTGCAGGTTGGTGGTCTCGAAACCGAGCTCCGCCAGCGTCGGCAGCGTCTCGCCCGCGGGCCGTGGCGCCAGTGCCGCGGCATGGCGCTCGACCGGGTAGGGCGCGAGGTAGAAGGGCTCGAGCTTCTTCTGCCAGGCCTTGCGGTAGGGCGTGAACACCGAGAACGGGCCGCCGCTCTGGGTCAGCACCTCGTCGCGTTCGAAGACGACGTGGTCTTTCGCCGTGTGAAACGCGATGCCGGCGGCGGCCAGCGCGCCGCGCACCCGGGCGTCGCGCGCCAGCGCCTCGGGTTCGGCGTCGTGGCTGGCGTACACCGCCTGCACGCCGAGTGCCGCGGCCAGCCGCGGGATCTGCTCGAGCACGCGCCCGTGGCGCACGATCAGCCCGGCGCCCTCGACGCCGTGCGTCGCCGCCAGCGCACGCAACTCGGCGTCGACACCGGCGACGCTGTCGTGGATGAACTCGACGCGCCGGTCGGCGCGCGGCAGGGGGTCGAGGATGTCGCGGTCGAACACGAACACGCACCAGACCCGGCGCGCCGCGCGCAGCGCGTGGTAAAGCGCGGCGTTGTCCTCGGTGCGCAGGTCGCGGCGCAGCCAGACCAGGGCGCTGTCGATGCTCTTGTTCACATTCGCCAGTGTGCCCCGGAATAAGATACGGCCATGGCCGCCATCGACCTGACGAACCAGTTTCTGATTGCCATGCCCGGCATGGCGGACGACACCTTCGCCGGTGCGGTGGTCTACCTGTGCGAGCACAACGCGCGCGGCGCGCTCGGGCTGGTGATCAACAAGCCCATCGACATCAAGCTGAAGAACCTGTTCGAGCGTGTCGATCTGGCGCTGGATCGCGACGATTTCGCCGAGCAGCCGGTGTACTACGGCGGCCCGGTGCAGACCGAACGCGGTTTCGTGCTGCACGAGAAGGGCGGCGACGGCAGCGGCTACAGCTCGACGATGTCGGTGCCCGGCGGCCTCGAGATGACGACCAGCAAGGACGTGCTCGAGGCCCTGTCCCAGGGCGCCGGCCCGCGCCGCGTGCTCGTGACGCTGGGCTACAGCGGCTGGGACGCCGGCCAGCTCGAGGACGAGATCGGCCGCAACGGCTGGCTCAACGTCAACGCCGACCCCGAGGTCATCTTCGGCACGCCCGTCGAGCAGCGTTACGACCGTGCGCTCGGCCTGCTGGGCTTCGATCCGCGCATGCTGTCGCAGGACGCCGGGCACGCCTGAGCGCGCCCGCCCGATGCCCGTGAGCCCGGACAGCCCGCAGCCGCCTGCACGCTCCTTCCTCGCCTTCGATTTCGGCCTGCGCCGCGTCGGCGTCGCCGTCGGCAATACGCTGCTGGGCGAGGGCCGGCCGCTGAAGACCATCGCCGTCGACGGCGACGCGCGCTTCGCCGAGATCGGCCGCCTGCTTGACGAGTGGCAACCCGACGCGCTGGTCGTCGGCGTTCCGTTCCATCCCGACGGCGCGGAGCACGACAATACGCGCCGCGCGCGGCGCTTCGCCCGCCAGTTGCACGGCCGCTTCCGGCTGCCGGTGCACGAGGTTGACGAGCGCTACACCACCGTCGACGCCCTCGCCGCCGGCGCGCGGGACGCCGACGCCGCGGCAGCGGCGCTGATCCTCGACCAACACCTGCGAAGCCTCATCCCATGACCGTCCTGCAGCTCGATGCCGAAGCGCTGTACGCCGACCTGCGCCAGGGCCTGCGCGGCCAGCTCCCGCCTGACGCCGCACTCGTCGGCATCTGGTCCGGCGGCGCCTGGCTCGCCGAGCGCCTGCAGCGCGACCTGGGCCTGGCCGGCGCCCACGGCGTGATCTCCAGCGCCTTGCACCGCGACGACTTCGGCTCGCGCGGCCTGGCCGCCGGCGCCGACCCGACGCACCTGCCGTTCGCGATCGACGGCCGCCACATCGTGCTCGTCGACGACGTGCTCTACACCGGCCGCACGATCCGCGCGGCGATCAACGAACTGTTCGATTTCGGCCGCCCGGCCAGCGTCACGCTCGTGGTGCTGGTCGACCGCGGCGGGCGCGAACTGCCCATCGCCGCCGCGCACGCCGCGGCGCGCATCTCGCTGCCGCCGGAGCAGCGCCTGTCCCTGGCGCGCACCGACGACGGCCTCTTTACCTTTGCCGTCGAGGAGACTGCATGAGACCTCAGGACTTGTCCGGGGCTCGTTCCCGCCTGGCGGGACCGGCCGACAGGCCGAAGGGTGCCCTACTGACCTCGAGTCGCCGCGATCAACGGCTCCAGCGGAGGCCCCGCTGATGCTGTCGCGCCGCAATCCCCAGCTCAACCGCAACGGCGAGCTGATCCACCTGCTGTCGATCGAGGGCCTGCCGCGTGCGGTGCTGACCCAGATCCTGGACACCGCCGGCACCTTTCTGTCGGTCAACGACCGCGAGGTGAAGAAGGTGCCGCTGCTGCGCGGCAAGAGCGTGTTCAACCTGTTCTTCGAGAACAGCACGCGCACCCGCACCACCTTCGAGATCGCGGCCAAGCGGCTGTCGGCCGACGTCATCAACCTGGACATCAACAAGAGCAGCACCGCCAAGGGCGAGAGCCTGCTGGACACGATCGCCAACCTGTCGGCGATGCATGCCGACATGTTCGTCGTGCGCCACAGCGAGAGCGGCGCGCCCTACCTGATCGCCCAGCACTGCGCGCCGCACGTGCACGTGGTCAACGCCGGCGACGGCCGCCACGCGCACCCGACGCAGGGGCTGCTGGACATGTACACGATCCGCCACTTCAAGCGCGACTTCACGCAGCTGACGGTGGCCATCGTCGGTGACATCGTGCACTCGCGCGTGGCGCGCTCCGACATCCACGCGCTGAACATCCTGGGCGTGCCCGAGATCCGCGCCGTCGGCCCCAAGACCCTGGTGCCGGGCGACCTGGCCGGCATGGGCGTGCGGGTCTGCCACGACATGGCCGAAGGCATACGCGACGCCGACGTCATCATCATGCTGCGGCTGCAGAACGAGCGCATGAGCGGCGCGCTGCTGCCCTCGGCCGGCGAATACTTCAAGAACTACGGCCTGACGCCCGAGAAGCTGGCGCTGGCCAAGCCCGACTGCATCGTCATGCACCCGGGCCCGATCAACCGCGGCGTCGAGATCGAGTCATCCGTCGCCGACGGCAGCCACAGCGTGATCCTGCCGCAGGTGACCTTCGGCATTGCGGTGCGCATGGCGGTGATGTCGACGATCGCCGGCAACCAGGCCTGAACCCCATGAAGATCCTGATCCGCAACGGCCGCGTCGTCGACCCGGCCACCGGCCGCGACGAGACGGCCGATATCGCCATCGCCTCCGGCCGCATCGTCGGCATCGGCGCGGCCGGCGACTTCCAGGCCGAACGCACGCTGGACGCCACCGGCCTCGTCGTCGCACCCGGCCTCGTCGACCTGGCCGCGCGCCTGCGCGAGCCCGGCCAGGAACACGAAGGCATGCTCGAGAGCGAGCTCGCGGCCGCGGCCGCCGGCGGCGTCACCAGCCTCGTCTGCCTGCCCGACACCGACCCGGTGCTCGACGAGCCCGGTCTGGTCGAGATGCTGAAGTTCCGCGCCCGCAAGCTGAGCCGCTGCCGGCTGTTCCCGCTGGGCGCGCTGACGCGCCGGCTCGAAGGCGCGGCGCTCACCGAGATGGCCGAGCTGACCGAAGCCGGCTGCGTCGGCTTCTCGCATGTCGACGTCGCGATCCGGGACACCCAGGTGCTGCTGCGTGCGATGCAGTACGCCGCGACCTTCGGCTACACGGTCTGGCTGCGGCCGCAGGACGGCTGGCTGGGCAAGGGTGTCGCCGCCTCGGGTGCGGTGGCCACGCGCATGGGCCTGGCCGGCGTGCCGGTGGCGGCCGAGACGGTGGCGCTGCAGACCATCCTCGAGCTGGTGCGTGTCACCGGCTGCCGCGTGCACCTGTGCCGGCTGTCCAGCGCCGCCGGCGTCAAGCTGCTGCGTGCCGCCAAGGCCGAGGGCCTGCCGGTCACGGCCGACGTCAGCATCAACTCGCTGCACCTGACCGACGTCGACATCGGCTACTTCAACGCCGACATGCGGCTGACGCCGCCGCTGCGCCAGGGCGCCGACCGCGACGCGCTGCGCGCCGCGCTGGCCGACGGCACGATCGACGCGCTCGTCTCCGACCACAACCCGGTGGCCGAGGACATGAAGAACCTGCCTTTCGCCGAAGCCGAACCCGGCGCCACCGGGCTCGAGCTGCTCCTGAGCCTGGCGCTGCGCTGGGGCCAGGACCACGGTCTGACGCTGGCGCAGTCGCTGGCGCCGGTGACGCAGTCTCCGGTGCGGGTGCTCGGCGACGCGGTCGGTTCGCTGGTCTCCAGCGCCGGGCGCCTGGTCGAAGGCGGCGTCGCCGACGTCTGCATCTTCGACCCGCAGGCGCAGTGGCAGGTGTCGCCGGCGATGCTCGCGAGCCAGGGCAAACACACGCCTTTCGACTTCGCCGCCACCGGCATGGCGCTGCCCGGCCGGGTGCGTGCGACGCTGGTCGCCGGCACCGTCGCCTACGAGGCCGCTTGATCGGCACATTGCGCGCGCTCTGGCGGCTGGCCGGCGTCGTGCAGCACGGGCTGGCCGGCGTCGCGATGGCGCTGTGGGTCTTCCCGCGGCTGGACCGCGCCGGGCGCCACCGCCGCACGCGCTGGTGGGCGGGCACGATGCTGCGCCGCCTGGGCATCGAGCTGCGCGTGCAGGGCGAGTTCTGCCCCGGCGCCAAGCTGATCGTCGCCAACCACGTCTCCTGGCTGGACATCATGGCGGTGCACGCCGTCTGCCCCGAGGCGCGTTTCGTCTCCAAGGCCGACGTGCGCCACTGGCCGCTGGCCAACCGCCTGGTCGACGCCGCCGAGTCGCTGTACCTGGAGCGCGAGAGCAAACGCGACGCGCTGCGGGTCGTGCACCAGATGGCCGAAGCGCTGCGGCGCGGCGACACCGTCGCCGTCTTTCCCGAAGGCACGACCGGCGACGGCCGCACGCTGCTGCCTTTTCACGCCAACCTGCTGCAGTCGGCGATCGCCGCCGGTGCGCCGGTGCAGGGCGTGGCGCTGCGTTACACCGAACCCGGCCACGCGGTCAGCCCGTCGGCCACCTGGATCGGCGACGAGACGCTGGCCGCCAACCTGTGGAAACTCGCCCGCGCGCGTGGTCTCGTGCTGCAGCTCACCGTGCTGGCGCCGCAGGCGAGCGAACATGCCGAGCGGCGGGTACTCGCCGCGAACCTGAGGGACGGCATCGTCGCGGCGCTGCCCTGATCGCCGCCGTCCCGACGCGGAGTTCCCGATGAGCCTGCTGCTCGCCTTCGACGACGAAGCCCTGCTCGCACGCGCCCTGGCCGCGGCGCTGGGCTGGCCGCTGGCTTTCGTCGAGCGCCACGCCTTTCCGGACGGCGAGTCGCGGCTGCGGCTGCCGCCGGTGCTGCCGGCGCGTGCCGTGCTGCTGCGTGGGCTGCAGCGGCCCAACGAGCGCCTGGCCGAGCTGATGCTGGTGGCCGGCGGTGCACGCGAGCTGGGCGCCGCCGAGCTGACGCTGGTCGCGCCCTATCTCGGCTACATGCGCCAGGACATCGCGTTCACGCCGGGCGAGGTCGTCAGCCAGCGCCAGCTGGGGCGGGCACTCGCCGCCTGGTTCGACGCCGTCATCACCGTCGACCCGCATCTGCACCGCGTGGCGACGATGGACGAGGTCGTGCCCGGACGCCGCGGCGTCGCGCTCGGTGCCGCACCGCTGCTGGGCCGGCTGGCCGCCGAACGCGTGCCGGGCGCGCTGCTGGTCGGCCCGGACGCCGAATCGGAGCAGTGGGTGACGGTGGCAGCCGTTGCCGCCGGGCTGGAACACGCGGTCTGCGTCAAGCAGCGCCACGGCGACCGTGACGTCGCCGTCTCGCTGCCGCTGGTCGACGTTGCCGGACGTGCCGTCGTGCTGCTGGACGACGTCGCCAGCACCGGGCGCACGCTGCAGGCGGCCGCGCGCGGGCTGCTGGAACGCGGCGCGGCCAGCGTCGATGTCGCCGTCACGCACGCACTCTTCGTCGGCGACGCACTCGCCGAGCTGCAGGCCGCCGGGGTGCGCCAGGTCTGGAGCAGCGACTGCGTCGCGCACGAGACCAACGCCGTCTCGGTGGTGCCGCTGCTGGCGCAAGCGCTGCGCGGCTGACCCGGGCCGGCGGCAGCGTCCCCGGGTCGACGGGCGCGAAGGCATGCCCCTGCATCACGCTCGGTCTTGTTGAGAATGAGTCGCGTTACGCATAATGCCCCTGTCGATGCCGCGGTCTTGACCCGGCCTCATCCGGTCCACATCTCACCGAAGGCAGTGCATGAGCGTCACCATCATCTACGGCTCCGACGGCGGCTGTACGCGCAAGATCGCCAACAAGATCGCGTCCAAGACCGGGGGCAGGGCTCTCGACATCAAGAAGGCCGAGGTCGCCGACTTCGAGAACGCGTCGCTGCTGATCCTGGGCTGCCCCACCTACGCCGACGGCGAACTGCAGTCCGACTGGCTCGACCATCTCGACAAGCTCGAGCAGGCCGACCTCGGGCGCTGCCGCGTCGCCATCTTCGGCACCGGCGACCAGGTCAACTACCCCGGCTCCTTCGTCGACGCGATCGGCATCCTGTACGACATCGCGGTCGAACGCGGTGCGCAGCTGGTGGGTCATACCGATCCGGCGGGCTACGACTTCAGCGAGTCGGCGGCGCTGCGCGACGGCCGTTTTCTGGGCCTGGCCATCGACGAGGACAACCAGGCCGGCAAGACCGAGGCGAGGGTCACGCAGTGGCTGGCGACGATCCGCTGAGCAGCGTGCCGGGCGCACGCCCGCCGATGACGGCGCTGCTACCGCAGTACATCTACGAGTACCGCAAGGGCGTGCGCCGGCTGTTCCTGTTCACGATGACGGTGCACGAGGCCCACGCCGTATGCCGCCGGCTCGAGCGCGAAACCGGCATCGCGGTGCACGTGCAGGCCGTCGGCGAGAGCAAACGCAACGTCTTCTTCGGCCGCCGCGCCTGCATCGAGGTCGTGCGCCGCATCGTCGACCGGCCGCTGTGCGCGTTGACGCCGGAGGAAGACTTCATCATCGGCACGCTGCTCGGCTACGACGCCGATCAGCAGTGCGAACGTTTCGTCAAGCGCCAGGGCCTGGCGCGGCGGCCCGACACCGACGACTGCCCGCTGCCCGAAGGCTGCGGCCGGGAGGCGCAACTCGAGGGCTGCATCCCGGCGCCCGCGGCCGACGTGGCGCGGGCGGCCTGAAGTTCAGGCCTTGCCCTGGCTCGCCACCGCGGCCGCGGCCTTGGCCGCCGCCTCGGGGTCGCCGAGGTAGTAGCTGCGGATCGGCTTCAACTCGTCGTCGAGCTCGTAGACCAGCGGGATGCCGTTGGGGATGTTCAGGCCGACGATGTCGGCGTCGCTGATGCCGTCCAGGTATTTCACCAGCGCGCGGATGCTGTTGCCGTGGGCGGCGACGACCAGGCGCTGGCCGCCCTGGATCGCCGGCGCGAGCACCTCGTTCCAGAACGGCAGCACGCGCGCGACCGTGTCCTTCAGGCATTCGGTCAGCGGCACCTGCTCGGGGGCGAGCTTGGCGTAGCGCAGGTCCTGGCGCTGGCCGCGCGGGTCGTCGGCGTCCAGCACCGGCGGCGGCGTGTCGTAGCTGCGGCGCCAGATCAGCACCTGCTGGTCGCCGTACTGCTTGGCCATGTCGCCCTTGTTCAGGCCCTGCAGCGCGCCGTAGTGGCGCTCGTTCAGGCGCCAGTCCTTGACGACCGGCAGCCAGGTGCGCTCCATCTCGTCCAGGCAGTGCCACAGCGTCCAGATCGCACGCTTCAACACCGAGGTGTAGGCGAGGTCGAACTCGTAACCCGCCGCCTTCAGCAGGCGCCCGGCTTCGCGCGCCTGGGCGACGCCGGTTTCGGTCAGCGGGACGTCGGTCCAGCCGGTGAAGCGGTTCTCGAGGTTCCAGGTGGATTCCCCGTGACGGATCAGGACGAGCTTGTGCATGGGCCGAATTCTATAATTCACGTCCTTAGCCGCCTTTGACATTGACGCCTTGAACTTCCTCATCGAAAACTGGATGCTCGTCTTCATGGCCGCCCTCTCCGGCGGCCTGCTCGTGTGGCAGACGATCCAAGGCGGCGGCGGCCGCGGCGTCGCGCCCAACGAGGCGGTGCGGCTGATCAACCGCGAGAAGGGCGTGCTGATCGACGTCTGCGAGCCCGACGAGTACGACAAGGGCCACGCCGTCGGCGCGCGCAACATCCCGCTCGGCGCGCTCGCCGACGCCAAGGGGCTTCCGGGCAACAAGACGCTGCCCATCCTGCTGCTGTGCGCCTCGGGCGCACGCGCCGGCCGCGCCGCGGCCCAGCTGCGCAAGGCGGGCTACGAGAAGGCGGTCGCAGTCGCCGGTGGCAACGCCGGCTGGCGTGAAGCCAACCTGCCGTTGGAAAGCGGCGCCAAGGCCGAGAAGCCGGAAAAGCCCGAGAAGTCCAAGGGCAAGGCGGCGCGGCTCGAGAACAAGCCGGCCGAAGCCAAGGTGCAGCCGGTCGCTGCGGTCGCGCCGGTCGCCGCGGTTGAAGCTGCCGCGCCGGTCGCCGCGGTTGAACCTGCCGCGCCGGTCGCTCCCGTCGAAGCCCAGCCGGTCGACGTGGTGCCGGTGGCCGAAATCCCCGCCCAGCCGGCCCAGCCCGCACCCGAAGCGCCGGACGCTGCGCCCAAGCAGGCCTGAACTGCGCGCCGCGGGCGCCAGCGCCCCGCGGCCATCCCGGACTTGCCGTCCATCCGACAATTCCGACGAGCCCGCCGTCCGTGCGCGGGCGAGGACAGCGCATGAGTTCCGTCAGGATGTACACGACCCAGATCTGCCCGTATTGCCTGCGCGCCAAGTCGCTGCTGAAGCAGCGCGGCGTCGAGCGCATCGAGGAGATCCGCGTCGACCAGGACCCGTCCCAGCGCGACGCGATGATCGCGCTCACCGGCCGCCGCACCGTGCCGCAGATCTTCATCGGCGAGACCCATGTCGGCGGCTGCGACGACCTGATCGCGCTCGACCAGCGCGGCGGCCTCGCAGCCCTGCTGGCAGGCTGATCCCACTGGGGCGGAAGCCCCGATCGGGTGGTCCATAATCCCCGGCCGCTGCCGTCCGAACCCGGGCGGCCACCCTCCAAACACGGAACCACCATGGCCGACGAGACCCCCGTTTTCCAGATCCAGCGCATGTACCTGAAGGACCTGTCGCTGGAGCAGCCGAACTCGCCGCAGATCCTGCTCGAGCAGCAGCAGCCGGCGGTCGAGATCAACCTGGCGATGGCTGCCGAGGCCGTGGCCGACGGCATCTTCGAGGTCACCGTCACCGCCACCGTCACGACCAAGGTCGCCGACAAGACGCTGTTCCTGGTCGAGGCCAAGCAGGCCGGCATCTTCGAGATCCGCAACATCCCGGAAGACCAGATGCAGGGCATCCTGAGCATCGTCTGCCCGCAGATGGTGTATCCGTACCTGCGCGCCATCGTTTCCGACGTCTGCACGCGCGCCGGCTTCCCGCCGATCCTGCTGAACGAAGTCAACTTCCAGGCGATGTTCGAAGCCCGCCTGCAGGCCGAGGCCGCCCAGGCCAACGGCGGCTCGCCGATCATCACCTCGGCGAACTGATCGCCTTCGCGGGGCCAGCGGCCCCGCTCATCCGCGCTGCCGAACCGATGAAGATCGCCGTCCTCGGCGCCGGTGCCTGGGGCACGGCGCTCGCCGCGGCCGCCGCGCCGCGGCACGAGGTCCTGCTCTGGACCCGTGACGCGGCCCAGGCCGCCGAGATCGCCGCCACCGGCCGCAACACCCGCTACCTCGGCGACGAGCCGCTGCCCGCGGCCTTGCGCGTCAGCGCCGACCGCGCCGCCGCGCTCGCGCATTGCAAGAGCGGGCTGCTGGTCATCGCCACGCCGATGGCCGGGCTGCGTGAACAGCTGGGCGCGCTGCCCGACGAGCGCCCGGCGCTCTGGGCCTGCAAGGGTTTCGAGAGCGGCAGCGGCCTGCTGGGCCACGAGATCGCACGCGAGCTGCGCCCGCAGGCCGCCGGCGGCGTGCTCTCGGGCCCGAGCTTCGCGCTCGAGGTGCTGCGCGGCCAGCCGACGGCGCTGGTCGCCGCGAGCGAGTCGGACACACTCGCCGCCGCCGCGGTCGAGGCTTTCCACAGCGACAGCCTGCGCGTCTACACCGCACGCGACATCGTCGGCGTCGAGGTCGGCGGCGCGGTGAAGAACGTGCTGGCGATCGCCACCGGCATCGGCGACGGCCTGCAGCGCACCGGGCTGAACGCGCGTGCGGCGCTGATCACGCGCGGCCTGGCCGAGATGACGCGGCTGGGCATCGCGCTCGGCGGCCAGGCGCAGACCTTCATGGGCCTGTCCGGCCTGGGCGACCTGGTGCTCACCGCCACCGGCGAGCTCTCGCGCAACCGCAAGGTCGGCCTGGCGCTGGCCGCCGGCAAGGCGCTGCCCGACATCCTGGCCGAGCTCGGCCACGTCTCCGAAGGCGTCTACAGCGCCGCGACGGTGCTGCAACGCGCGCGTGCACTCGGTGTCGAGATGCCGATAACGGAAGCCGTGGTCGAGGTGCTCGAAGGGCGGGTCGCGCCCGAGGCGGCGCTGTGGCGGCTGATGAGCCGCCAGTCCAAGGCCGAATAGCGCCTCAGGCGCCGCCGTCGTAGCCGTTCTGGCGCCAGCCGTCGAAGACCGCGACCGCGACCGCGTTGCTCAGGTTCAGGCTGCGCTGGCCGGGGCGCATCGGCAGGCGCACGCGCTGCGTGTCGGGGAACCCCGCCAGCAGTTCGGCCGGCAGCCCGGCGCTCTCGGGCCCGAAGACCAGCCAGTCGCCCGGCAGCCAGCGCTGCTCGGCCAGCGGGTGCGAGCCGCGGGTCGTGAACGCGAACATCCGTGCCGGGTCGGGGCGCTCGCTCTCCAGCAGCGCCGCCCAGCTGGCGTGGCGGCGCAGCGGCGCGTACTCGTGGTAGTCCAGCCCGGCGCGGCGCAGCAGCTTGTCGTCCATCGAAAAACCGAGCGGCTCGACCAGGTGCAGCCGGCAGCCGGTGTTGGCCGCCAGGCGGATGACGTTGCCGGTGTTCGGCGGGATTTCGGGGTGGACGAGCACGATGTCAAACATCGGCGAACGTTAACGCAGCCTCATTCGGGCGTGCGGGCGAAGACCCAGGCGTCGACCGCCGCGGCGCCACCGCGGCGCAAGGCGGCAGCGGCTTCGCGCAGCGTCGTGCCGGTGGTCGCGACGTCGTCGACGAGCGCGACGCGCCGACCCTGCAGCGCGGCGCGTGCCGCCGGCGGCACGTGGAAGGCGGCGCGCAGGTTGGCCAGGCGCTCGGCGCGGCCGAGTTCGGCCTGCGGCGGCGTGTCGACGATGCGCTCCAGCAGGTCGGCACGCGCCGCCAGCCGGCGCGCCGCCGCGATGCGCCGGGCCAGCTCCCAGGCCTGGTTGTAACCGCGGCCGGCCAGGCGCGACGCCGACAGCGGCACCGGCACGACCCAATCCGGCGGCGGCAGCGTGCGCGTGGCTTCGGCCAGCAGCGGTGCGAGCGCCGCGGCGAGTTCGACGCGGCCGTGGAACTTCAGCCCGGCGACCAGGCCGTCCCAGGGAAAACCGTAGTCGGCGGCGCAGGCCGTGTGTTCGAAGGGCGGCGGCGTCCGCAGGCATTCGCCGCACACATCGCCCTGGTCCAGCGGCAGCGCGCAGCGCCGGCAGCGCGGCCGCGGCGCGGCAAAACGTTTCACGCAGTCGGGGCACAGCGCCGCGCAGGCGGCGCTGCGGCAGACCTCGCACTGCCCGGGCATCCGGGAGAGCCAGGCGCCGTGGGACATCGGCTCAATATACTGCCCGCCATGCCCGAAACCGCTGCCGCCCGAGCGCTGCGTCCCGTCGACGAGGCCGCGCTGGCGCGTGTGCTGCGCCGCCAGCGCGCCGCGGCCGAGCCGCCCTGGCTGCACGGCGAGGTGGCGCAGCGCATGGGCGACCGCCTGGGCGTGATCCGCAAGCAGCCGGCGCGTGTGCTGGACTGGTGGGCTGCAACCGGCGCCAGCCGCGAGCTGCTGGCCGGCACCTACCCGAAAGCCGAGCTCGTCGCCGTCGAGCCCGAGGCCCGGGCCGCGGCACCGGCGCCGTGGTGGTCGCCGCGGCGCTGGGGCGGCGCGCCGGCACCGGCGGCCGTCGCCGAGCACGCGCTCGAACCCGGCGGCGCCGAACTCGTCTGGGCGAACATGATGCTGCACGCCTGCGCCGACCCGCAGGCGGTGATGGCGCGCTGGCACCGGGCGCTGGCGGTCGACGGTTTCCTGATGTTCTCGACGCTGGGCCCGGGCACGCTGGAGCGCCTGACGGCGATCTACCGCGAGCAGGGCTGGGGCCAGCCCTTCGCACCCTTCGTCGACATGCACGACCTGGGCGACATGCTGGTCGAGGCCGGTTTCGCCGACCCGGTGATGGACCAGCAGACGATCACGCTGACCTGGAGCGATGCGGGAGCGGCGATTGCCGAGCTGCGCACCCTGGGCGGCAACGTCGGCGCGTCGCGCCACCCCGGGCTGCGCACGCCGCGCTGGCGGCAGCGGCTCGAGGCGGCGCTCGCGGCTGACGCGGCACCCGGCGGCCGGCCGGCGCTCGCGTTCGAAGTCGTCTTCGGACACGCGTTCCGGCCGCCGCCGCGGCCGCGTGTCGCACCGCAGACGGCGGTGCCGCTCGAGGATCTGCGAACCATGGTTCGCGCCGGGCGGCGTCCTTCATCGTAGGAGCCTTCGCGCGAGCCTGATTCCCGGTCAAGGTACTTGATCTATATCAGGGTTAGCGCCAGAAGCGATTCCGCCAGCCCCCCTTTAGGCTCGGTTGCAGCACCGGGGCGGGGCTTGGCTATCGAAACGACTGTTCGCGCTGTCGCGGCCTCCCGCGCCGGCAGGCGGCGGCGTCTTGAAGCCGCTGCGTGCAGCCCTCGTCCCCGGCGCCTCGGCGTCGACATCCGGGAGTGAGAACGCGATGCATGAGGCGACGATGCGATCGGCCTGGAAGCGTTGCGCGGCCTGGCGGCCGGGGCTGGCCGCGGGGCTGGTGCTGCTGGCCGGCTGGGCGCAGGCGGTGCAGGACCTGCCGGGTGGCCCGGCGGTGCGCCAGCTGAACCTGCAGCCTGCCGCCACCCGCATCGCCGCCGAGCAGTATTCGCTGCACACCATCGTGCTGCTGATCTGCGTCGTGATCTTCGTCGGCGTCTTCGGCGTGATGTTCTGGTCCATCCTGAAGCACCGCAAGTCGCTGGGCCACAAGGCGGCCAACTTCCACGAGAGCGTCACGGTCGAGATCGCGTGGACCGTCGTGCCCTTCCTGATCATCATCCTGATGGGGGCGCTGGCCACACGCACCGTGGTCGCGATGAAGGACACGAGCAACGCCGACCTGACGATCAAGGCCACCGGCTACCAGTGGAAGTGGGGCTACGACTACATCAACGGCGAGGGCCAGGGCATCAGCTTCCTGTCGACGCTGGACACGCGCCAGCGCCAGATGTCCGACGCCGGCAAGCCCGAGGGCGACGACTACCTGCTGCGTGTCGACAACCCGCTGGTGGTGCCGGTGAACCGCAAGGTGCGCATCGTGACCACCGCCAACGACGTCATCCACGCCTGGGGCGTGCCGGCGCTGGGCGTCAAGCAGGACGCGATCCCGGGCTTCGTGCGCGACACCTGGTTCCGGGCCGAGCGCACCGGCGACTTCTACGGCCAGTGTGTCGAGCTCTGCGGCAAGGAGCACGCCTACATGCCGATCCACGTGAAGGTGCTGAGCACCGAGGCCTATGCCGCCTGGGTGCTGGGCAAGCAGCGCGAGATCGCCGCCGCCGCCGACGACCCGGCGCGCACCTGGACGCTGGACGAGCTGGTGGCGCGCGGCCAGCAGGTCTACGCCGCCAACTGCGCCGTCTGCCACCGCCCTGACGGCCTCGGCGGCGGGCCGATCAAGCCGCTGGACGGCAGTGCCATCGTGCGCACCGACCCGGCGCGCCAGCTCGACATCGTGCTGCACGGCGCCGCCAACGGCGCGATGCCCTCGTGGAAGGCCTTGACCGACACCGAGATCGCCGCCGTCGTCACCTTCACGAAAAACGCCTGGAGCAACCAGACCGGCGCGCTGGTGCAGCCGGCCCAGGTCGCCCAGGCCCGTCCTTGAACCGCGTTCCGCGGCCAGGAGTCACCATGAGTGCAGTCCTCGACCCTCCCGTCGGCCACGCCGGCGGCCACGCGCACGGCGACGAGCACACCCACGGCAGGCCGCAGGGCTGGCGGCGCTGGGTCTACGCGACCAATCACAAGGACATCGGCACGCTCTACCTGCTGTTCAGCTTCACGATGCTGATGATCGGCGGCGTGCTCGCGCTGGCGATCCGCAGCGAGCTGTTCCAGCCTGGGCTGCAGTTCTTCAACCCCGAGCTGTTCAACCAGCTGACCACGATGCACGGGCTGATCATGGTCTTCGGGGCCATCATGCCGGCCTTCGTCGGCTTCGCGAACTGGATGGTGCCGCTGCAGGTGGGCGCGTCGGACATGGCGTTCGCGCGCATGAACAACCTCAGCTTCTGGCTGCTGATCCCGGCGGCGCTGCTGCTGTCGGGCTCGTTCTTCATGCCCGGCGGCGCGCCGGCCACCGGCTGGACGCTGTACGCGCCGCTGACGCTGCAGATGGGCCCGAGCATGGACGCGGCGATCTTCGCGATCCACCTGATGGGCGCGAGTTCGATCATGGGCTCGATCAACATCATCGTGACCATCCTGAACATGCGTGCACCCGGCATGACGCTGATGAAGATGCCGCTGTTCTGCTGGACCTGGCTGATCACAGCCTTCCTGCTGATCGCGGTGATGCCGGTGCTGGCCGGCGCGATCACGATGACGCTGACCGACCGCCACTTCGGCACCAGCTTCTTCAACCCCGCCGGCGGCGGCGACCCGGTGATGTACCAGCACATCTTCTGGTTCTTCGGCCACCCCGAGGTCTACATCATGATCCTGCCGGCCTTCGGGATCGTCAGCCACATCATCCCGGCCTTCGCGAGGAAGAAGCTGTTCGGCTACACCTCGATGGTCTACGCCACCGCGTCGATCGCGATCCTGTCGTTCATCGTCTGGGCCCACCACATGTACACGACCGGCATGCCGGTCACGGGCCAGCTGTTCTTCATGTACGCGACGATGCTGATCGCGGTGCCCACCGGGGTGAAGGTCTTCAACTGGACGGCGACGATGTGGAAGGGCTCGATGAGCTTCGAGACCCCGATGCTCTGGGCCGTCGGCTTCCTGTTCGTGTTCTCGATCGGCGGCTTCACCGGGCTGATCCTGGCGATGGCGCCGATCGACATCCAGCTGCAGGACACCTATTACGTCGTTGCCCACTTCCATTACGTGCTCGTCGCCGGCTCGCTCTACGCGATCTTCGCCGGCGTCTACTACTGGGGGCCGAAGTGGACCGGGCGCATGTACTCCGAGACCCGCGGCAAGCTGCACTTCTGGCTGTCGCTGGTCTTCTTCAACCTCGCCTTCTTCCCGATGCACTTCCTCGGGCTGGCGGGCATGCCGCGGCGTTACGCCGACTATCCCGTCCAGTTCGCCGACTTCAACGCGGTGGCGACCGTCGGCGCCTTCGGCTTCGGCATCATGCAGGTCTACTTCTTCCTGTTCGTCGTGCTGCCGATGATGCGTGGCAAGGGCGAGCCGGCGCCGGCCAAACCCTGGGACGGCGCCGAGGGGCTGGAGTGGGAGCTGCCGTCGCCGGCGCCCTGGCACAGCTTCGAGACGCCGCCCAGGCTGGACACGAGCGCGACGCGCATCGTGCGCTGATGCCGGGGCCGCCACCGTGGACGAGCAGGCCCGCCGGCGCGCGAACCTGAAGCTGGCGCTGACGCTCGCGGCGCTGGCGCTGGGCTTCGCGCTCGCCTTCGTGCTGCGCATGATCTGGGGGCGCGGGTGAGGGCGCGTGCGCTGCTGCTCGACAACCGGCGCCTGCTGGCCAAGCTGCTCGTCGTCGCCACGCTGATGTTCGCCTTCGGCTACGCGCTGGTGCCGATGTACCGCGCGATCTGCGAAGCACTCGGCATCAACGTGCTGGCGCTGTCCGAGCGCCGCGCGGCCAGCGGCAGCTGGAGCGGGCGTGTCGCGCCGGTCGCTGCCAACACCCAGGTCGACACCAGCCGCAGCATCGTCGTCGAGTTCGACGCCAATGCGCGTGGGCCCTGGGAGTTCCGCCCGTCGCAGCGTTCGATGCGCGTGCACCCGGGCGAGATGGTGCGTGTCGACTACGTCTTTCGCAACCCGCAGCCGGTGGCGATGACGGCGCAGGCCATCCCCAGCTACGCGCCGCGCCAGGCCGGGCCGCATTTCGGCAAGGTCGAGTGTTTCTGCTTCAGCGAATGGACGCTGCAGCCGGGCGAGTCGCGCAGCTGGCCGGTGGTCTTCGTGCTCGACCCCAAGCTGCCGCGTGATGTCACGACGATCACGCTGTCCTATACCTTCTTCGAAGTCGGCGGCCGCACGCCGCCGGCACCGGCAGGCGGCGCATGAACGAGCCGCGCAGCGCCTCGCTGCTGCAGACGCTGCGTGCCGTCGCCTGGTCCTTCTTCGGCGTGCGCCGCCGCGCCGACCACGAGGAGGACGTGCGCCGCCTCAACCCGGCGCTGGTCATCGGTGTCGGCATCGCCGCCGCCCTCGTCTTCGTGATCGTGCTGCTGCTGCTCGTGCGCTGGGTCGTCGCCAGCGGCGTCGCCACCTGAACACCGCCCCGAGGAGGTCCCGCATGTCGACCCGTCCGCCTGCCGCCACGCCGTACTACTTCGTGCCGTCGCCCTCGCGTTTCCCGGTGCAGGTCGCCGCCGGGCTGCTGCTGGTGATGTTCGGCGCCTCGCAGTGGGTCAACGGCGCCCCGTGGGCGCCCTGGGTCTGCGCCGCCGGCGTCGCGGTCTGGCTCGCGGTGCTGTTCCAGTGGTTCCGCCAGGCGGCGCACGAGAGCGAAGGCGGCGCCTATTCCGAGCGGGTCGGCGCCTCGTACCGCTGGGGCATGGCCTGGTTCATCTTCTCCGAGGTGATGTTCTTCGCCGCCTTCTTCGGCGCGCTGTTCTACGCCCGCAACCTGTCGCTGCCGGCGCTCGGCGACCTGGATCACCGCCTGCTGTGGCCCGACTTCAAGGCTGTCTGGCCCAGCAACGAGGCCGGCGCGACGGGCTCGCCGGCCGGCGTCGTCGAGCCCTTCGGCACCATCGGCCCGTGGCCGCTGCCGACGCTGAACACCGCGCTGCTGCTGAGCTCGGGCCTGACGCTGACCGTCGCCCACCACCGCCTGCTGGCGGGCGAGCGCACGCGCACGATCCGCTGGATGTGGCTGACGGTGGCACTCGGCCTGAGCTTCCTCGCGGTGCAGATCACCGAGTACCACCACGCCTACACCGAGCTCAACCTGAAGCTGAGCAGCGGCATCTTCGGCTCGACCTTTTTCATGCTGACCGGCTTTCACGGTTTCCACGTGTTCGTCGGCATGCTGATGCTGACCTTCATCACGCTGCGGCTGCGGGCCGGGCACTTCACGCCCGAGCGCCATTTCGGCTTCCAGGGCGCGGCCTGGTACTGGCACTTCGTCGACGTCGTCTGGCTCGGGCTGTACCTGGTGGTCTACTGGCTGTGACGACCCGGTTTTCAGCCGGCCGGCAGACCGGTCGGGCGTATCCAGCCCAGCTGCCAGGCCAGCAGCAGCGCGACGAAGAGCGCGATCGACAGCCCGACCCGCCAGGCGAGCGCGCGCGCCATGCGGCGCTCGCGCTCGCCCTCCGCGCCGGGGCGCAACAGCGCGACGCCGGCGGCACCGAGCGCGGCGACGACGCCCAGCAGCATGATGAAGATCAAGAGCTTCACGGCCCCAGCGTAACCCAGCCGGCGCCGCCTGGCGTGACCCGGCACCACGAGTGGTTGCTGCTGGCCGCGACCTTTCTGGTAGTGGCGCTCTGCACACGGCTGGGTGTCTGGCAGCTCGACCGCGCCGCGGCCAAAGAGGCGCTGCACGCGGCGCTGGCAAGCCGCGGCGCGCTGCCGCCGCTGCCGGCCGGGCAACTCGCGACGACGGACCAAGCTGCCACGGCCCAGCACTACCGCGCGACCGTGCTCGCCGGCCGCTGGCTGGGCGGCCACACCGTCTACCTGGACAACCGCCAGGTCGACGGCCGGCCCGGCTTCTTCGTCTTCACGCCGCTGCTGCTGGCCGACGGCAGCGCGGTCGCGGTGCAGCGCGGATGGCTGCCGCGCGACTTCGTCGAGCGCACGCGGGTGCAGGCGCCACCGCTGGCCGCCGGCGAGGTGCAAATCGCCGGCCGTGTCGCGCCGCCGCCGTCGCGGCTGTTCGCATTCGGTGCCGACCCGGCTGGCAGCCGCATCCGCCAGAACCTGGACCTGGCCGCCTGGTCGGCCGAGATCGGCCGGCCGCTGCGCCCGCTGTCGCTGCTGCAGCAGGACGGCGCACAGACGCCCGCCGACGGCCTGCGGCGCACGCTGCCGCAGATCGAGACCGACGTCTCCCGCCACCACGGCTACGCCGCGCAGTGGTTCGCCTTCGCCGCGCTCGCGGCGCTGCTGTATGTCTGGTTCCGTGTCGTCCGTCCGCGCCGCCGCCGCTGAAAGCCCGGCACCCGCCGCACGCAGCCGCTGGAAGCTGCTGCTGGTGCTGGCGATCTGCGCCGCGCCGGTGCTCGCGTCCTACCTCGCCTTCTACGTCCTGCGGCCCGAAGGCGCGCCGTCGCAGGGTGTGCTGATCCGGCCGACACGTTCGCTGCCGGCCGACCTGGCGCTGGCGCGGCTGGACGGCAGCCCGGTGGCTGCGGCGGCGCTGAAAGGGCAGTGGCTGCTGGTCGTCGTCGCGCCCGCCACCTGCGGCCCGGGCTGCGAGCGCCGGCTGTACCTGCAGCGCCAGCTTCGCGAGATGCTGGGGCGCGAACGCGAGCGCGTCGACAAGCTCTGGCTGCTGCCCGGCGGCGGCACGCCGGCGCCCGCGCTGCGCACCGCGGTCGAAGCCGCGCCGGCGGTGACCGTGCTGCGTGCCGACGCCGGCGCGCTGGCGCGCTGGCTCGAGCCCGAGCCCGGCCGGAAGCTGGAGGAGAACCTCTACGTCGTCGACCCGATGGGCGAATGGATGATGCGGCTGCCGGTCGATCCGGATCCGGCGCGGGTGCGGCGCGACCTGGAGCGCCTGCTGCGCGCCTCGGCCGGCTGGGACCAGCCGGGGCGCTGACGATGGACGCCGCGCCGCTCGTCGACCTCGCGCCGCTGGCCCGGCTGCTGGCGCTGGCTGCGCTGCTGGCGGCGGCGCCGCTGGCCTGGCTCTGGCTGCGCCAGCGTGGCGCCGACCGGCGCACGCGCATGGCGGCGCTGGCCACGCTGACGCTGTTCCTGACTTTCGACCTCGTCGTCTTCGGTGCCTTCACGCGGCTGTCGGACTCGGGCCTGGGCTGCCCCGACTGGCCCGGTTGTTACGGCCACGCCAGCCCGGTCGGCGCCGCCGCGCACATCGCCGCGGCCGAGGCGGCGCAGCCGGGAGGGCCGGTCAGCTGGTCCAAGGCCTGGATCGAGATGATCCACCGCTACCTGGCGATGGTGGTCGGCGCACTGGTGCTGGTGCTGGCCGCGGCCGGCGTCGCCGAACGCCGCCGGCTGCCGCACGCCGCAGGCTGGGCCGTCGCGACGCTCGCCTGGGTGCTGCTGCAGGGGCTGCTGGGCAAGTACACGGTCACCTGGAAGCTGTTCCCGGCAGTCGTCACGCTGCACCTGCTGGGCGGGCTGGTGCTGCTGGCGCTGCTGGTGTGGCAGCGCGAGTCGCTGCGTGGTGCCCGCCTGGACGCGCCGCCGGCGCTGCGCCGGCTGGCGGTGGCGGCGACGCTGCTGCTCACGCTGCAGATCGCGCTCGGCGGCTGGGTCAGCACCAATTACGCGGTGCTGGCCTGCAGCGGTTTCCCGCTCTGCAACGGCCAGGCCTGGCCGGCGATGGACCCGGGCGCCGGTTTCAGCCTCTGGCGTGAACTCGGCCACGACGCCGACGGCGGCCTGTTGCCCGTCGAAGCGCTGGTCGCGATCCACATGGCGCACCGGCTGTTCGCCGTGATTGCCGGCGCTGCACTCGCGCTGCTGGCCTGGCGGCTGCTGCGCACGCCGGCTTGCGCACGTTTCGGCCTGGGGCTGGCGCTGCTGCTGGTGGCGCAGCTCGCCAGCGGCCTGTCCAACGTCGTGCTCGGCTGGCCGCTGCCGGCGGCGCTGGCGCATTCGGCCGGCGCCGCGGCCCTGGTGCTGCTGCTGGCCACGCTGCTGGCGCGCAGCGCGCCGCTGCCCGCGGCACGCGCCGTGCCCCGGCCCGATCCCGTCACCGCCTGAACCGCCGCAAAGGACGCCCCATGGCCTGGACTGCCACCGCCGCGCTGCACCTGCCGTCCAAGTGGGCCCAGTTCCACCAGCTGACCAAGCCGCGTGTCGTGCAGCTGATCGTGTTCTGCGCGCTGATCGGCATGCTGCTGGCGCAGCCCGGGCTGCCCGACCTGGGGCGTGTGCTCGCGGCCACGGTCGGCATCTGGCTCGTCGCCAGCGCCGCAGCGGTTTTCAACTGCCTGGTCGAGCGCGGCCTGGACAGCCGCATGGCGCGCACCGCCTGGCGGCCGAGCGCACGCGGCGAGCTCGGCGCCGGCGAGACGCTGGTCTTCGCCGTCGTGCTCTGCACGCTCGGCTGCAGCGTGCTGCTGGCCTTGGTGAACCTGCTGACCGCCGTGCTGACGCTGGCCACCTTCGTCGGCTACGCCATCGTCTACACCGTGCTGCTGAAGCCGCGCACGCCGCAGAACATCGTCATCGGCGGCGCCTCGGGCGCGATGCCGCCGGTGCTGGGCTGGGCGGCGATGACCGGCGACGTCGGCCTGCCGGCGCTGACGCTGTTCCTGATCATCTTCCTGTGGACGCCGCCGCACTTCTGGGCGCTGGCGCTGTACCGGGTCGAGGACTACCGCCGCGCCGGGCTGCCGATGCTGCCGATCACGCACGGCAGCGAGTTCACGCGGCTGCAGGTGCTGCTCTATACGATCGTGCTGTTCGCTGCGACGCTGCTACCCTTCACGTCCCGGACGAGCGGCGGGATCTATCTCGTGGCGGCGGTCGTGCTGGGCTGGCGCTTCATCGTGCTGGCCTGGCGGCTGTGGCGCGACTACAGCGACGCGCTGGCGCGGCAGACCTTCCGCTTCTCGATCTGGCACCTGTCGCTGCTGTTCGCGGCTCTGCTGCTCGACCACTACCTCTGGCCATGGCTGTCTTCACCCGTCGTCTGATGCTCGCCGCGCTCGCGGCCTCCTCCCTGGCCGCCTGCGAACGCGGCGGCGGCAGCGGCGCCCCCGCCCGCGCTGCTTTCGAAGGCATAGACATCACCGGCGCCGACTACGCGCGTGAACTCGAGCTGCCGGACGCCGACGGCCAGCCGCGCCACATCGCCGACTTCCGCGGCAAGGTCACGGTGGTCTTTTTCGGCTACACCCAGTGCCCCGACGTCTGCCCGACGACGATGGTCGAGCTCGCCGAGGTCAAGCGCCAGCTCGGGCCGGCCGGCGAGCGCGTGCAGGGCGTCTTCGTCAGCGTCGACCCCGAGCGCGACACGCCCGAGCTGCTGAAGGCCTACGTCGCCAACTTCGACCCGAGCTTCGTCGCGCTGCGCGGCACGCCCGAGCAGGTGAAGACCGTGGCCAAGCAGTTCAAGGTCTTCTACAACAAGGTGCCGGGGCAGACGCCGACCAGCTACACCATCGACCACACCGCCGGCTCCTACGTCTTCGACGGCCAGGGCCGGGTGCGTTTGTTCACGCGCTACGGCGCCGGCATCGACAAGCTCAAACACGACCTGCAGATCCTGCTGGCCGAGCAGGCGGCTTAAAAAACGAAACGGCCGCCCGAAGGCGGCCGGTCGTCAGCGGCGGGCGGCGCTCAGGCCGTGGTCTCGAGTGCCTTGCGCATCTTCTTCATCGCCGCGACCTCGATCTGGCGGATGCGTTCGGCACTGACGCCGTAGACGGCCGCCAGTTCGTGCAGCGTCATGCCGCCGGAGGAGTCGTCGTTGACCTTGAGCCAGCGCTCCTCGACGATGCGGCGGCTGCGTTCGTCCAGCACCGCCAGCGCCTGGCTGATGCCGTCGCTGGAGAGCCAGTCGCGGTGCCGGGCCTCGATGCGGCGCGTCGGCTCGTTGGTTTCGTCGGCGAGGTAGGCGATGGGCGCGAAAGCTTCTTCGCCGTCGTCGGTCTGCGGCTCGAGCGCGACGTCGCCGCCGGACAGCCGGGTCTCCATCTCGACGACTTCGTCGGGCTTGACGTTGAGCTCGCGCGCGACGGTCTCGACCTCGGCCGGCGTCAGCGTGTTGCGGTGCAGGTCGGCCTCGGCGGCTTCGCTCTTCAGGCCCTGCTTCATCGAGCGCAGGTTGAAGAACAGCTTGCGCTGGGACTTGGTCGTCGCGACCTTGACCATGCGCCAGTTCTTCAGGATGTACTCGTGGATCTCGGCCTTGATCCAGTGCAGCGCGTAGCTGACCAGGCGCACGCCTTGTTCGGGGTCGAAACGTTTGACGGCCTTCATCAGGCCGACGTTGCCTTCCTGGATCAGGTCGCCTTGCGGCAGGCCGTAACCCAGGTACTGGCGCGACACCGATACGACCAGGCGCAGGTGCGACAGCACCAGGCGGCCGGCGGCTTCGAGGTCGCCGTCGTCGCGCAGGCGTTTGCCCAGCGCCACTTCTTCCTGGGCGCTCAGCATCGGCAGGCGGTTCACGGCCGTGATGTAGGCGTCCAGGTTGCCGATCGACGGTACCAGGGCCCACGGGTCGCGGACGGTCAATGCGGTAGTGGCAGCGTTCATGTTCGCTTGGGAGTCCTGTCAGGCGTCTCGAGTTCCGTTGCATATTAGCACTCGATCCGGAGGAGTGCTAAAGCCCGCTTGAAGGTGAATGTGTGCACGCGCTCACACGCCGTTCGGTTCATTTTCTAGAGCCTGCGCCATCGGCGGGCAGCTGTTCAAGTGCCGCTGGCCAGGGCGCGCCACGAACCCGGCGGCGCTTCGGGGCGGGCCGCTGCCGGCCGGCGTCCCCAGAGGTTCGGAATCCAGGCGTTGGCATAACTGAACACATGGGTGTGTTCGCCGCCTTGTTCGTCGAAGCTGGGCGACTGCAGTCCGCCCAGGACGCCGCCGTAGACATGGATGCCGATGCCGGGATCCTGCGCGCCCGGGTTGTCGATCTGGAACAGCGGCAGGTCATCCGGCGGCGGCTGCACCACGCTGCCGGGACGCAGCCGCAGCGCCTGGGCGGCGGCAACCGGGCGGCCGTCTTCCCGGCGCCCGTGCAGGCGCAGCAGGTGTTCGCCGCGCAGCTGGCCGAACAGGCTCCAGACGCCGGTGTCGTGTGTCGGTGAGCGGAAACCCGGTTCGGTCACGTAGCTGACCACCGAGAAGCGGTCGACCGGGTCGGCATAAAGCAGGTAGGTGCTGCTGCCGCGGCGCGGGTGCGCCAGTTCCTCCGGCAACCAGTCGTCGCTGCTGAGCAGCGTGCGCAGCTGCCAGGCCAGCAGTTGCAGCGGAGGGGCCGTGTGGCCGCCGACATTGACCGCCAGACTGGCAGCCTGCACGAAGCGGCGCAGAGGTTCTAGGCTCACGACAAGCATGTCCCATGCATCCGACCAGGCCCGCGGCGCCGCCGCTGGTGCCAGAACGTCCGAGATGCGGGGCGGATCGTTCAGACTGTTCAGTCTAGGCTGAACAAACCGGCTTCACAAGCGCGTACGCCAAGCCACTGCCTCTGGTGCTGGCTTGGTTGACGCCACCGGTACAGGCTGTTGTGACGGGTTGTCGTTCGTTCTAGACTGAACGTGACCGCGGCTTCGCGCTGCACGTTTCCGTCACGCCAACCCGGTTCTCCCCGACCCCATGTCCGAAAACGACGCGGCCATCGAGCGCTTCATCGAAACTCACGGTCTGCTGGCGGAGTCCGACGGGTTGCCGCGCATCCTCGGCCGCATGGCCGCGATCTTCATGCTCGAACCGGGGCCGTTCAGCTTCTCCGAGATCGGCGAGCGGCTGCAGATCAGCCGCGCCAGCGTCAGCACGACGACGCGCCTTCTGGAGAACCTCGGCGTGCTCGAGCGCATCGCCCGGCCTGGCGACCGCCAGGCCTATTTCCGCCTCGTCGAGAACCCGGTGCAGGTGTTCACTCAGCGCCGCATCGCCCGCCAGCAGCGCTGCGTCGAAGCCGTCGACGACCTGCTGACCAAGGCCGTGCTCGACACCGAGGCCCGGGCCCGGCTCGAAGAGATCCGCGGCCACCACATCGAGATGCTGGCGGCGAGCCAGGCGACGCTGGACCGACGCCGGTCCGTCGCCTGAGGCGCGCCGGCACGCCTCAGAGCAGGCCCCAGCGCGTCTCGTGCGCGGCCAGCGCCTCGTCGACGGTGCGCAGGAAGCGGCGCACGTCCAGCGGCTTGGTGATGTACTGGGCTGCACCCAGCGTCAGTGCTTCTTCCATGCGCGCGGTGGTCGCGTCGGCACTGACCACGATGACCGGGATGTCGGCGACGTCGCGGTCCTGCTTCAGGTGGCGCAGCAGCTCCAGGCCGCTGATGTCGGGCAGGTGCATGTCCAGCAGGATCAGGTGCGGCCGGCGCTGGCGCACCGCCGCCAGGCCGTCCAGGCCCATCATCGACACCTCGAGCGCGATCTGCGGCCGCTGCGCGAGCACGCCGCGCATGACCTCGACGTTGGTCTCGTTGTCCTCGATGTAGTGCACGCGCCGCTTGGCATAAGGCTCCAGCGGCGAGCTGATCGTCGAGGCCGGTGCCGTCGCCGCCAGTTCGGCGCGTGGCAGCGTCAGCGTGAAGACCGAGCCCTGGCCGGCGGTGCTGGCGCCTTCGAGCGTGCCGCCCATCAGCTCGGCCAGGCGGCGGCTGATCACCAGGCCGATGCCGGTGCCCTCGATGCCGCTCTGCTCGCGGCCGAGGCGGTTGTAGGGCTGGAACAGCCCGGCCACCTGCTCGGGCGTCATGCCCAGGCCGGTGTCGCGCACGCGCAGCAGCACCTGCTGTTCGCCGGCTGACGCCGACTCGACGACGACGGTGCCGCCGGGCCGGTTGTACTTGACGGCGTTGGACAGCAGGTTGGTCAGCACCTGCTTGAAGCGGGTGTCGTCGGCGAGCACGGCCAGCGCCTCGGGCGCGATCTCGGCGTCCAGCGTGACGCCCATGCGCTCGGCCGCGGTGGCGACCATCTCGATGCTGGCGCCGACCGCGTTGCGCAGGTCCAGCGGCCTCAGGTCCAGCTGCACCGAGCCGGTCTCCAGCCGCGCCAGATCCAGCGTGTCGTTGATCATCGCCAGCAGGTGCCAGCCGGCACGCAGCATCTGCGTCGCCCATTCGCGCTGGTGCGGCGCCAGCGGTGGGTCGCGGTCCAGGCCGAGCAGCTGGGCGAAGCCGATCATCGCGTTCAGCGGCGTGCGCAGTTCGTGGCTCATGCGCGAGAGGAACTCGGTCTTGGCGCGGTTGGCGGCTTCGGCGCGGTGCAGTGCACGCTCCGACTCCTCCAGCCGGCGGTGCTCGGTGATGTCCTCGGCGACACCCGCCAGCCGCCAGGGCTGGCCGGCGGCGTCGCGCAGCAGCGTGAACAGCGTGCGCGCGTGCAGCACCTGGCCGTCGGCGCGCAGCAGCCGGGTCTGGCGGCGCACGGTCTGCGCCTGGCCGGCACGCAGCTCCTCCAGCGCCTGGCGGTCGGCCGCCTGTTCGTCGGGGTGCGAGATGTCGCCCAGCGAGCACTGCACCAGCTCCTCGGCGCTGCGGCCGAGCATCGAGCACAGGCGCGGGTTGGTCTCGACCAGGCGGCCGTCGAGGTCGATGAACATCACCCCGATCGGCACGTTGTCGAGAATGCCCCGCAGCCGGTCCTGGACCTCGCGCATCTCCTCTTCGGCGCGGCGGCGTTCGGCGATCTCGCGCCGCAGTTCGCCGGTGCGCTCCTCCACCGCCAGGCCGATGCGGTGCGCGCGGCCGGTCACCGTCAGCAGCAGCGCACCCAGCACCGCTGCCGCGGCCAGGCCGGCGACCGAGAACACCCAGGCGTTGGTCTGCTGGCGCTCGCGCTCCCAGGGCAGCGTCGACGCCACGCGCAGCTCCAGCGTGCGCGTGGCCAGCGCCATGCGGTGGCGTGCGATCAGGCGCTGGGCCTTCTCGCTCTCGCAGCCGGCGGGCCCGGCCAGGCGCGCGCGCTCGACGCCGGGTTCGGTGTCGACCAGGCACCAGCTCAGGCCCCGGCCGTCGTTGCCGGGCAGGCCGGCGAGCAGGCGCTCGGCATGCACGGTGACGAAGAGCACGCCGGTGAACCGTTCGGCACGCTGCGCGGCGTTGGCCGGCGGCGCGCCGCGGTACAGCGGCAGGTAGAGCACGAAGCCGTTTTCGTCGGCTTCGGGATCCGACTGCGACAGCCGGAAGGCCGCCGTCGCCGTCGCCAGGCCGCTGCTGCGGGCGCGTTCGACAGCCGCCCGCGCCGCCGCCACCGACAGCACGTCGACGCCGAGCGCACGCTGGTTCTGCGCTCGCGGTGCGATCAGGTCGATCGCGAGCACCTCGCCGGCGACCGGCGGGCCGCGCTCGTAGACCGTGTAGCCGGCTTCGCCGCCATCGCGCATGCGCGTCTCGAAGGCCGGCACATCGGCGCGCGCCAGCCGCGACGCGTGGCCGACGGCGCGCAGCTGCATCGGCTGCTCCAGCCACCAGCGTGCCGCCTGCTCCAGCGTCGCCGCGTCCATGCCGCCGGCGGCCTGATAGGCGCCGGCTACGGCCTGCAGCGCCTGCATCGGTTCGTGCAGCCGGCTTTCGGTTTCGGCGGCCAGCGTCGCGCCGTCGCTCTTGAAGGCAGCGTGCAGCCGCTCCTGGTCCCAGCGCCCGACGACGAGCGTGGCACCGGCCAGCAGCAGCGTCGTCAGCAGCAGCGGCATCGCGACGGTGCGCCGGCGCGGGCGCCAGGCTTCGGCCGGCCGGCCGATGAGGGTGAGCACCAGCGGCGCACCGATCATCACGCCCAGCGTGTCGCCGACCCACCAGGTGAGCGCGGTCATCGGCGCCTGGGCGCTGCCGACCGCGCCGGTGGCCCAGAGCGCCGAGGTGGCGAGCGCGGGGTTCACCAGGCAGGCGAGCACACCGCCGTAGACGGCGGTGGCGGTGACGTCGCGCGCGCTGTCCAGCACCAGCGGCTGCGGCACCCGGCGCCGCACCAGCGCCGCGCCGACGGCTGCCTGCAGCGCCGCGCCGATGCCGATCGCCAGCGGCGCGAGCTGCGCGGCGACGTCGGTCTGCCCGCGCGCCGCGCCGAGCACGACGTTGACGAGGAAGGCGCCGAAGAAGACGCCGGCCAGTGCCGGCCGGCCCCAGATCAGCGTGGCGACGAGCGCCAGACCGGCCGAGGGGTACAGCGGCGACGCGTAACCCGGCGGCACCGCCAGCAGCAGCGCCAGCCAGCCGATGGCCGCATACGCGAGCGCGGTGCCGGCGGCGATGCGCCAGGCGGGCAGGGCCGTGGTGTCGTTGGCGGGAGAGGGCACGAGGCCCACTCTACCGCCGTGCCACCGGCCGCGCGCGTCAGCTTGGGGTCGTAGGGATCAGACGTTGAACAGGAAGTTCAGCACATCGCCGTCGCGCACGACGTATTCCTTGCCTTCGGCGCGCATCTTGCCGGCGTCCTTGGCGCCCTGTTCGCCGCGGTAGGCGATGAAGTCCTCGTAGGCGATGGTCTGGGCGCGGATGAAGCCACGTTCGAAGTCGGTGTGGATCACGCCGGCCGCCTGCGGCGCGGTGTCGCCGATGTGGATCGTCCAGGCGCGCACTTCCTTCACGCCGGCGGTGAAGTAGGTCTGCAGCCCGAGCAGCTTGAACGCGGCGCGGATCAGCCGGTTCAGCCCGGGTTCGTCCTGGCCCATCTCGGCCAGGAACAGCGCCCGGTCCTCGTCGCCCATGTCGGCGAGTTCGGCCTCGGTCTTGGCGCAGATCGCCACCACCGGCGCGTTCTGCTTCGCGGCGTACTCGCGCAGCCGGTCCAGGAAGGGGTTGTTCTCGAAGCCGGTCTCGCTGACGTTGCCGACGAACATCGCCGGCTTGGCCGTGATCAGGCACAGCGGCTTCAGGATGACGCGCTCTTCCTTGCTGAAGTCGATGCTGCGCACCGGCTGCGCCTGGTCCAGCGCCGCCTGGCACTTCTCCAGCACCTTCACCAGCGCCGCCGCTTCCTTGTCGTTGCCCGAACGCGCGGCCTTGACGTAGCGGTGCAGGCTTTTTTCCACCGTGCCCAGGTCGGCCAGGCAGAGTTCGGTCTGGATGACCTCGATGTCGGCGATCGGGTCGACGCGGCCGGCGACGTGGATGACGTTGTCGTCCTCGAAGCAGCGCACGACGTTGACGATGGCGTCGGTCTCGCGGATGTGGCTCAGGAACTGGTTGCCCAGGCCTTCGCCCTTGCTCGCGCCGGCCACCAGGCCGGCGATGTCGACGAACTCGACGATCGCCGGCACCACACGTTCGGGCTGCACGATCTCGGAGAGCTTGGCCAGCCGCGGATCCGGCAGCTCGACGACGCCGACGTTGGGCTCGATCGTGCAGAACGGGTAGTTCTCGGCGGCGATGCCGGCCTTGGTGAGGGCGTTGAAGAGGGTGGACTTGCCGACGTTGGGCAGGCCCACGATGCCGCACTGGAGGCTCATGGAAGGGCTTTCGAGAAAGAGAGCGTTCGTCGGGGCGCAGCCAGCGACCGGCGGCGCGAAGGCGGCGATTTTCCTACAGCCGCGGGAATCAGAACGCCCAGCTGGCCGCAGCCGCCTGGCCAGGGCGCAGGCGGCGGCCGAAACCCTCGACGATCACCGCGTTCATGCCGAAGGTGATGCCGCCGTCCATGCGTGCGTCGGCACGGAACTGCGCCAGCGTCGCGCCCGGCTCGGTGCCGGTCTCGGCGCTGGCCGGGTCGACGTTCGGGATCGAGCAGCGCACGCAGGGTTTGACGAGTTTCAGCCGCACCGGGCCGTCGTCGGTCGTGATGGTGATCTCGTCGACATGGTCCTCGTCGAAGGGCTCCAGGCCGTCGAGCACGAGATTCGGGCGGAAGCGCTCCATGCCGACAGCCGGCTGGCCGCGCGCCGCCAGCCGGCTGTTCAGCTCGGCGAGCGAACTGGCCGACGCGACCAGGATCGGGAAGCCGTCGGAAAACAGGTTTTCGGCCTCGATGCCCGCGCTCCAGCGTGCCGAGGACAGGCGACGCTGATCGGGGTCGAAACGCAGCAGCCGCGCCGGCTGGCCGAGGAAGTCGGCGAACCACTGCGCGGCGAGCGCGCCCAGGTCCCAGGCCGCGACCTCGTCGTCCCACACGGTGGCGCGGGTCGGCGTGTCGACACCGTCGATCGGCAGGTGCAGCGCCAGCATGCCCGGGGCGCGCAGCACCAGTTCGTCGCTGCGCAGCGTCGGCCTCACCAGCGCCAGGCGCGGCAGCTGGCGCTGGGTCAGCATGCGCCCGTCGGCGCCGACCAGCATCCAGGCGCGGTCCAGGTCCAGGCCGGTTTCGACCAGCAGCGCCTCGTCGCAAGCAATGCCGGCGCAAGACTTCACCGGGTGGACGAACAGCTGCGAGACGCGGCAATCGAGGTCGCTCAAGACGGGGCTCCAGGGCAGGGCGGCAAAGCCTCGGATTGTGCGTCGGCGCCTAGAATCGCCGTTGCCGCGCCCCGGGTGCGGCCTCGCTGGGGGTGCCGGCGCGTCGTTTCGATGCGTCGGCTGAGAGAGTCCCTTCGAACCTGATTGAGGTCATCCTCGCGCAGGGAAGTCGAGTCCGACAGCGTCGCCACCGCCCGCCGGTGTGCCGCCGCTGCCGGAGCCGGCCGACCTGCCATTTCGTTGCAAGGACGGCAATGGCAAGAACCACACTCGAGGCCCGCGATCTCTGGGCCGACATCGAAGCGCTGCGGCAGCGCCGCCCGCTGGTGCACAGCATCACCAACGTGGTGGTGAGCAACTTCAACGCCAATGTGCTGCTGGCCGCCGGTGCCTCGCCGGTGATGACCCAGGCGCACGAGGAACTGGCGGACATGGTTGCCATCGCCCAGGCGCTGGTGCTCAACATCGGCACGCTCGACGCCTACGCGGTCGAGGCGATGACCATCGCGCTGCGCGCCGCCAATGCGCGCGCCGTGCCGGCGGTGCTGGACCCGGTGGGTGCCGGCGCGACGCCCTACCGCAACCGCACGCTGGCGGCGCTGCTGGCCGCGGGCCGGCCGACGGCGATCCGCGGCAACGCCTCCGAGATCATGAGCCTGGCCGGCGAGGCCGTCGCGACCCGCGGCGTCGACAGCAGCGCCGGCGCCGAGGCGGCGCTGGCACCGGCGCGGGCACTGGCGGCGCGCACCGGCGCCGTGGTCTGCGTCAGCGGGGCCGTCGACCACGTCGTCGCCGCCGACGGCCGCGTGCTGCGCCTGGCCAACGGCCACGAGTGGATGACGCGCATCACCGGTGTCGGCTGCTCGCTGACGGCGCTGGTCGGCGCTTTCTGCGCGGTGCAGCCCGACGCCTGGCGCGCGACCGCGGCCGCGACCGCGCTGATGGGCGTGGCCGGCGAGATCGCCGCCGAGCAGGCGCGCGCGCGCGGTGCCGGCGTCGGCACGATGGCGGCGCTGCTGGTCGACGCGCTGCAGCTCGTCGACGAAGCCGGTTTCCTGTCGCGGGCGCGCATCGAACATGACTGAACACGCCACCCCGATGCGTGGCTGGGGCGCCGAGGCGCTGCGGCTGATGCTGGTCACAGACGACGCACTGGCCGGCGGCCGGCCGCTCGAAGAGATCGTCGCCGCCGCGGTGCAGGGCGGTGTGTCCTGCGTGCAGCTGCGCGAAAAACACCTGGGCACGCGCGCTTTCGTCGCGCGCGGTCGGGCGCTGAAGGCGCTGCTGGCGCCGCGGCGCGTGCCGCTGGTGATCAACGACCGCGTCGACGTCGCGCTCGCCTGCGGCGCCGACGGCGTGCACCTGGGCCAGAGCGACATGGCGGTCGAGGACGCGCGCCGGCTGCTGCCGCCGGCGGTCTTCATCGGCTGGTCGGTCGAGACGCTGGACGACGTGCGCCGCGCCGCCGCGCTGCCGCTGGACTACCTGGGCACGAGCCCGGTGTTCGCGACCACGACCAAGCTGGATGCCGCGCCGGCCTGGGGGCTGGACGGCCTGCGCGCGGTGCGGGCGGCGACGGCGCTGCCGCTGGTGGCCATCGGCGGGCTGCACGCCGGCAACGCCGCGCAGGTGCTCGCGCACGGCGCCGACGGCATCGCCGTCGTCAGCGCGATCTGTTCCGCCGCCGATCCCGAGGCTGCGGCGCGTGAACTGGCGCTGGCGGTGGCGGAGGGCGCACGATGATGCCGCCGCCCTTCACCCACCGCTACGCGCGGGTGCTGATCATCGCCGGCTCGGACAGCGGCGGCGGCGCCGGCATCCAGGCCGACCTGAAGGCCGTCTCCGCACTCGGCGCCTACGGCATGACGGCGATCACCGCGCTGACGGCGCAGAACACGCTGGGCGTGCGCGCGATCCACGGCGTGCCGCCGGCGATGCTGCGCGCGCAGATCGACGCCGTCGCCGAGGACATCGGCGCCGACGCGGTGAAGATCGGCATGCTGCACGCGCCCGAGATCGTGCACGCCGTCGCCGCCGCGCTCGACGCGCACCGCCTGGCGCCGGTGGTGCTGGACCCGGTGATGATCTCGACCAGCGGCTCGCGCCTGCTCGAGCCCGACGCGGTGCAGGCGCTGGTCGGCGAGCTGTTCCCGCGGGCGCTGCTGGTCACGCCCAACCTGGACGAAGCCGCGTTCCTGACCGGGCGCAGCCTGGTGTCGACCGACGACATGGCTGGCGCCGCCGACGAGCTGCTGGCGCGCGGCGCGCCGGCGGTGCTGATCAAGGGTGGCCACCTGCCGGGCGACGAGGTCGCCGACCTGCTCGCCTGGGCCGACGGCCGGCGCCTGTGGCTGCGTGCGCCGCGCATCGCCAGCGCCAACACGCATGGCACCGGCTGCACGCTGTCGTCGGCGATCGCCGCGCGCCTGGCGCTGGGCGACGCGCTCGAGGACGCGGTGCGCGCCGCGCACGCCTACGTGCGCCTGGCGCTGGCGGCCGGCGCGGCGGTGCGCACCGGCGCTGGCGGCGGCCCGCTGAACCACACGGCGGCGCCCGAGCGCATGCGGCTGCTGCCGCTCTGAGCCCGTCGCGGGCTTGCGCGGCGTCGACCGGCGCCGCGCAACCCGCTCCCTACAATGCCCTGATGGCCACCTGCGACGTCCTCGTCCGCGGCGCCGGCGCCGTCGGGCTGGCCGGTGCTCTGTCCCTCGCCCGCCAGGGCTTGCGCGTCGCGCTGCTCGACGCCGCGGCAACGGCCGCGCCGGCCTCGGGCGACATCCGCAGCTACGCGCTCAACGCCGCTTCGGTGGCGCTGCTGCAGGGCCTGCGCGTCTGGGACGCGCTGCCGCCCGACGCGCGCACGGCGGTGCAGGACATGCGCATCGAAGGCGACGCCCCGGGCGCGGCGCTGGACTTCTCGGCCTGGAGCCAGGGCGCCGACGCGCTCGCCTGGATCGTCGACGCCGCCGAACTCGAACACGCGCTGCACATGGCGGCGCGTTTCGCCCCGCACCTGCAGCGCGTGACGGCCGAGCTGCCGGCCGAACTGGTGGTGCTGGCCGAAGGCAAGGACTCGGCGACACGTGCTCGCCTGGGTGCGACGATGCGGCTGCATCCCTACGGCCAGCGTGCGGTCTGCGCCCGGCTCGACGCGTCGTTGCCGCACGCCGGGCTGGCGCGGCAGTGGTTCCGCTCGCCCGACATCCTGGCGCTGCTGCCGATAGACCGGCCGCGCCACGGCCAGGGTTACGGCCTGGTGTGGTCGGTGCCCGATGCGCGTGCCGACGAGCTGATGGCACTGGACGACGCCGGCTTCGAAGCCGCGCTCGCCGAAGCCACCGGCGGTGTTGCCGGGGAGCTGAAGCTGCACGGCGCACGCGCCCAGTTCCCGCTCGCCTTCGGCCGCGCCGAGCCGATCTGCGGCCCGGGCTGGGTGCTGGTCGGCGACGCCGCCCACGTCGTGCACCCGCTGGCCGGCCAGGGGCTCAACCTCGGGCTGGCCGATGTCGCCGCGCTGTCGGCGGCGGTGGCCGCGCGCGAGCCCTGGCGCCGCCTGGGCGACGAGAAGCTGCTGCGCCGCTACGCCCGCGAACGTGAACTGCCGACGCTGGCGATGGGCCAGCTGACCGACGCGCTGATGCACCTGTTCGCGAGCGAAGAGCCGCTGCTGAGGGAACTTCGCAACCGCGGCCTGGATCTGGTGAACCGGTTCTCGCCGCTCAAGCGTTTTCTCACCGAGCGCGCGCTGGACCGTCCCCCTGCCGTTGTTCCGAAGGATCCCCGATGAAAACGACGACCCTGCGGCTGGCTCTTGCCGCCGCCGCTGTGTTCGCCTGCGCCGGCGCGTTTGCGCAAGAAGCCGCGATCCGCAAGGCGCTGGCCGAGCGCCTGCCGACGATGCCCAAGATCGACGAGGTGCGCCCGGCCCCGATCGCCGGCCTGTACGAGGTGCGCTACGGCGGCACCGAGATCCTCTACGCCGACGCCAAGGGCGAGTTCATCGTCCAGGGCTCGCTGATCGACACCAAGACGCTGACCAACCTGACCGAGGCGCGCCAGGACCAGCTGAGCGCGATCGACTTCGCCAAGCTGCCGTTCAAGGACGCGATCACGCTGCGCCAGGGCAGCGGCGCACGCAAGCTGGCGGTCTTCGTCGACCCGAACTGCGGCTACTGCAAACGTTTCGAGCGTGACCTCGCCGGCCTGAAGGACGTCACCATCCACGCCTTCCTGATGCCGATCCTGGGGCCCGACTCCAACACCAAGTCGCGCGACATCTGGTGCGCCAAGGACGTGGCCAAGACCTGGCGCGCCTGGATGCTCGACGGCGTCGTGCCGCCCAAGACCATGGGCGCCTGCGACGCCGGCGCGCTGGCGCGCAACGTCGCGCTCGGCCAGCGCCACCGCATCAACGGCACGCCGGCGGTGGTCTTCGAGGACGGCACGCGCAAGCCCGGCGCGATCCCGATCGACCAGGTCGAGAAGCTGTTGGCGGCAGCAGCCAAGAAAGGCTGAGTCCCGGCGGCGACAATCGCCGCATGAACCCTGCGCCCACGCTGTCCCCCGTCGCGCTCAGGCTCGGCTACTCCGGGCTGATCCCCTTCGTCCTCGGCGCGCTGCTCGTCTGGATCGTGCTGCCGGAGGCCCACCCCTACGCGACGCTCGCGCTCGCCTCGTACGGCGCGATGATCGTCTCCTTCCTCGGTGGCATCCACTGGGGCATCGGCTTTCGCGAGAGCGCGCCCGAGGGCCGGCTCTTCGTCTGGGGCGTCGTGCCCTCGCTCGTCGCCTGGGCCGCGGTGATGATGCCGGCCAACGCCGGGCTCGTGATCCTGGGCGTGATGCTGGTCGTGTGCTACCTCGTCGACCGCGGCGTCTATGCGCGCCACGGGCTGGGGCACTGGCTGACGCTGCGTTTTCGCCTGAGCGCGATCGCCAGCCTCAGCTGCTTCCTCGGCGCGGCGGGGGCCTGACATGCCCGGCTACCGCATCGAGATCGCCGACGCGCACGCGCACCTGTTCCGCGTCACGCTGACGCTGCCGCGGCCGGCGCCGCAGCAGCGCCTGGCCTTGCCGGCCTGGATCCCCGGCAGCTACATGATCCGCGACTTCGCGCGCCACCTGGTCGGCCTCGAGGCGCGGCAGGGCGGGCGTGAAGTCGTGCTCGAGCAGCTCGACAAGACCAGCTGGCTGGCGCCCTGCGACGGCAGCGCCGCGCTGGTGGTCAGCGCCACCGTCTACGCCAACGACCCGTCGGTGCGTGGCGCCTTCCTCGACGCCGAACGCGGCTTCTTCAACGGCACCAGCCTGCTGCTGCGTGCCGAGGGCCGCGAGCACGAGCCGCACACGATCGAACTCGGCGCGCTGCCCGCCGGCTGGAGCGTCGCCACCGCGATGCCCGAGGCCGGCCGCCGCCGCTGGCGCGCCGCCGACTACGACGAGGCCATAGACCACCCGTTCGCGCTCGGCCGCTTCTGGCGCGGGCGTTTCGAAGCCGCCGGTGCCGAACACGAGATCGTGGTCGACGGCGCCTGGCCGAACTTCGACGGCGAACGCCTGCTCGCCGACGTGCAGAAGATCTGCCGCACGCAGATCCGTTTCTGGCACGGCGCACGCGGCAAGCCGCCGTTCGCGCGCTACCTGTTCCTGCTGCACGCCAGCGACGACGGTTACGGCGGCCTCGAACACCGTGCCAGCACCGCGCTGATCGCCGCGCGTCGCGACCTGCCGCGCCGCGGTGCGGGCGAGGTCGGCGAGGCCTATGCCGGCCTGCTGGGCCTGTTCAGCCACGAGTACTTCCACACCTGGAACGTCAAGCGGCTGCGCCCGCGTGCGCTCGTCGGTGCCGACCTCGGCCGCGAGGCGCCGACCGCGCTGCTCTGGTTCTTCGAGGGCTTCACGTCCTACTACGACGACCTGATGCTGCTGCGTGCCGGGCTGATCGCGCGCGAGCACTACCTGAAGCTGGTCGGCAAGCAGCTCGCCGGCGTGCTGGCCACGCCCGGGCGCCGGGTGCAGAGCGTGGCCCAGGCCGCCGCCGACGCCTGGACACGCTACTACCGCGCCGACGAGAACACGCCCAACGCCACCGTCAGCTACTACGCCAAGGGCGCGCTGGTCGCGCTGCTCGTCGACCTGCGCCGGCGCGCCGCCGGCAGCTCGCTCGACGACGCCATGCGCCGGCTGTGGAAACACCACGCCGACACGCCGGTGGACGAGGCCGAACTGTTCGCTGCGCTCGCCGACGGCGTGCCCGGGCTGGCCGAGGAACTGGCCGCCTGGGTGCACGGCACCGGCGAGCTGCCGCTGGCCGACGCGCTGCGCGCCTTCGGCGTCGTGCTGCTGGACGGGCCGGCGACGCTGGCGCAGCGCATCGGCCTGCGCCTGGTCGAGACCGCCGGCTCGGCCACGGTGCGCCAGGTGCTGCGCGGCAGCGCCGCCGAGGCCGCCGGCCTGGCGCCGGGCGACGAACTGCTCGCCGCCGAGGGCTGGCGCCTGCGCCGGCTCGAGGACGCACGCCAGTGGCTGGACGGCGATGCGCCGTTCGAGCTGCTGGTCGTGCGTGACCAGCGCCTGCGCACGCTGCATGTCGTGCCTGGCGCGACGGCGTCGCCGGCGACCAGTTTCGTCGACGACCCGGCCGCCACCGACGCGGCCCGCAGCGCGCGCAAGGGCTGGCTGGGCGGCTGATGGAACGCGGCACACGGCGGCGTCTGGCGCTGGCGGCTCTGGCGCTGGCGCTCGTCGCGCTGCACCTGGAGCTGGCCGACAGCGTGCTGAGTTCGGGGCTGGCACTGGACGAGGACCTGGCGCCCAAGCGCCTGGACGTCAGCTTCGTGCAGACGCTGCAGCCGAGCGCACCGCCGCCGGTGCGCGTGGCGCCGCCGCCGCCGAAACCGCAGCCGCGCGCGCCGGTCGTCGCCGAGGCGGCAGAAGCCGCGGCATCGGCGGCGTCGGAGCCTGATGTCGTCGAGGCCGCCGCGTCCGCCGCTTCCGCGCCGCCCGAGCTGCCGCCGGTGGGCGACGACACGCTCGCCCTCGCCGACCCGCTGCCGCCGGCCGCTTCCGCGGCGTCGGCCGCATCCCTGGCGGCCAGCGGCCCGGACGAAAACGCGGTGCCTTTCGAATGGCCGCCGTCGACCCAGATCGCCTACGACCTCAACGGCAATTACCGCGGCCCGGTGCAGGGTGAGGCGACGGTCGAATGGCTGCGCGAGGGCGCGCGCTACCAGGTCAACCTCGAGGTCTCGATCGGGCCCTCGTTCGCACCGCTGGTGACGCGGCGCCTGTCCAGCGACGGCGAGATCACCGAGCACGGGCTGAAGCCGCGGCGTTACGACGAGGTCACGCGCACCGCGTTCCGCGACCCCAAGCACCAGAGCGTGCGTTTCGAAGACGGGCTCATCTACTTCGCCAACGGCCGCACCGGCCCGGCGCTGCCCGGGGTGCAGGACACCGCCAGCCAGTTCGTGCAGATGACCTGGCTGTTCACGACCCAGCCGGCACTGCTGCAGCCGGGGCGTTCGGTGCAGCTGCCGCTGGCGCTGCCGCGCCACGCCGACACCTGGACCTACGACGTCATCGGCCACGAGACGCTGCACACGCGCTTCGGCGAGATCGACACGCTGCACGTCAAGCCGCGCCGCGCCCCGCGCCCCGGCAAGGAGCTGACGGTCGAGATGTGGGTCGCGCCGACGCTGCAGTACCTGCCGGTGCGCATCGTCATCCGCCAGGACGACGACACCTGGGTCGACCTGCTGATCCGGCGTCTGCCGCGCCAGTCGACGCCCAGTTGAGACGGGCTTGCGGCATAGTCGCCGGCGCACCGTTCAACCGAGAACCGAGGAGACTCACGCATGACGACCCCCGAGGCCCTGATCCTCGCCGAGCTGCGCGGCGAAGGTGAACGCCGCACCGCGCTGCTGACCCTGAACCGCCCGAAGCAGCTGAACGCGCTGAACGACGCGCTGATGGACGAGCTGGGTGCCGCGCTGGAGCGTTTCGACGCCGACGACGCGGTCGGCTGCATCGTCATCACCGGCAGCGAGAAGGCGTTTGCCGCCGGCGCCGACATCGGCGCGATGGCCGGCTTCGGCTTCATGGACGCCTACAAGGGCGACTTCATCACGCGCAACTGGGAGCGCATCCTGCGCGTCAGAAAGCCCGTGATCGCCGCGGTCTCGGGTTTTGCGCTCGGCGGCGGCTGCGAGCTGGCGATGATGTGCGACTTCATCATCGCCGCCGACACGGCGAAGTTCGGCCAGCCCGAGATCAAGCTCGGCATCATTCCCGGCGCCGGCGGCACCCAGCGCCTGCCGCGGGCGGTGGGCAAGGCCAAGGCGATGGACATGATCCTGACCGCCCGTTTGATGGACGCCGCCGAGGCCGAACGCGCCGGCCTGGTGTCGCGTGTCGTGCCGGCGGCGGCGCTGCTGGACGAGGCGCTGGCCGCAGCCGAGTCCATCAATGCCCAGAGCGGGCCCAGCGTGATGATGGCCAAGGAGTGCGTCAACCGCGCCTTCGAGTCGGGCCTGGGCGACGGCCTGCACTACGAGCGCCGGCTGTTCCACGCGCTGTTCGCGACCGAGGACCAGAAGGAAGGCATGGCGGCCTTCGTCGCCAAGCGCAAGCCGGCCTTCAAGCAGCGCTGACAGCGCGCCGCTGGCGCGGCGTTCAGCGCCGCGTTTCGCTGGCGACGAAGTCGCGGTAGGCGTGTGCCAGCCCGTCGGCCAGCGTGGTGTGCGCGCGCCAGCCGGCGTCGGCCAGGCGGGTGACGTCCATCAGCTTGCGCGGCGTGCCGTCGGGTTTGCTGCTGTCGAAGACGATGCCACCTTCGTAGCCGACGGTGCGCCGCACCAGTGCGGCCAGTTCGGCGATCGTCACGTCCTCGCCGACGCCGACGTTGACCAGCGGCGGCTCGAAGCGCCCGGTCTTGGACTCGTCGCTGCCCAGCAGCGCGTCGAAACCCGCGTCGGGCAGGTTCATCAGGAAGACGCAGGCGTCGGCCATGTCGTCGCTGTAGAGGAACTCGCGCCGCGGCGTGCCGGTGCCCCAGACGGTGACGCTGTCGTCGCCGCGCAGCCTGGCTTCGTGGAACTTGCGCAGCAGCGCCGGGATGACGTGGCTGTTGGTCGGGTGGTAGTTGTCGCCCGGGCCGTAGAGGTTGGTCGGCATCGCCGCCAGGTAGCGCGTGGCGTGCTGGCGGTTGTAGCTCCAGCACATCTCGATGCCGGCGATCTTGGCCAGCGCGTAGGCGCGGTTGGTCGGCTCCAGCGGGCCCGTCAGCAAACAGCTCTCGGGCATGGGCTGCGGCGCGTGTTTCGGGTAGATGCAGCTCGAACCCAGGAACAGCAGGCGCTCGACGCCGCCGTGCCAGGCGGCGTCGATGACGCTGGTCTGGATCGCCAGGTTGTCGCGGATGAAATCGGCCGGGTAGCGGTCGTTGGCGACGATGCCGCCGACCTTGGCCGCGGCCAGGAAGACGTGGCGCGGGCGCTCGGCGGCGAAGAAGGCGCGTGTCGCCGCGGCGTCGGCGAGGTCGAGCTCGGCATGGGTGCGCAGCAGCAGCCGGCGATGCCCCAGCGCCTGCAGCCGGCGCACGATGGCGCTGCCGACCAGGCCGCGGTGGCCGGCGACGAAGATCGGGTCGTCCAGGTCCATGACGGCGTCACTCGTGGTGGTCGTAGGCCTGGAACCCGGCCAGCTTGACCAGGCTGTCGCGGCGCGCGGCGTCGTAGTCGGCCTCGGTCATTTCCTTGACCAGTTCGGCCAGCGTCGTGCGCGGCGTCCAGCCGAGCTTCTCGCGCGCCTTGGTCGGGTCGCCGAGCAGGGTCTCGACCTCGGTCGGGCGGAAGTAGCGCGGGTCCACGCGCACGATCACCTCGCCGGGCTTGCAGCGCGCGCGTTTGCCGCTCACGCGCTCGACGACGCCGATCTCGTTCACGCCCTCGCCGCTGAAGGCGACCTCGATGCCGAGTTCGGCTGCGGCCATCTGCACGAACTCGCGCACGCTGCGCTGCACGCCGGTGGCGATGACGAAGTCCTCGGGCTTGTCCTGCTGCAGCATCAGCCACTGCATCTCGACGTAGTCGCGCGCATGGCCCCAGTCGCGCAGCGCCGACAGGTTGCCCAGATACAGGCAGTCCTGCAGGCCGAGCGCGATGCGGGCGACGGCGCGCGTGATCTTGCGCGTGACGAAGGTCTCGCCGCGCAGCGGGCTCTCGTGGTTGAACAGGATGCCGTTGCAGGCGTACAGGCCGTAGGCCTCGCGGTAGTTGACGGTGATCCAGTAGCCGTAGAGCTTGGCCACCGCATAGGGGCTGCGCGGGTAGAAGGGCGTGCTCTCCTTCTGCGGAATCTCCTGCACCAGGCCGTAGAGCTCGGAGGTCGAGGCCTGGTAGAAGCGCGTCTTCTTTTCCAGGCCGAGGATGCGGATCGCTTCGAGCAGCCGCAGCGTGCCGATGCCGTCGACGTTGGCGGTGTACTCGGGCTCCTCGAAGCTGACGGCCACGTGGCTCATCGCGCCGAGGTTGTAGATCTCGTCGGGCTGCACCTGCTGCACGATGCGGATCAGGTTGGTGCTGTCGGCGAGGTCGCCGTAGTGCAGCGTGAAGCGGCGGTCGCTCTCGTGCGGGTCCTGGTAGAGGTGGTCGACGCGGTCGGTGTTGAACAGCGAGGCGCGTCGCTTGATGCCGTGGACGTCGTAGCCCTTTTCCAGCAGCAGCTGCGCCAGGTAGGCGCCGTCCTGGCCGGTGACGCCGGTGATCAGTGCGGTCTTCGTCATCAGTCGCTTCCTCTCGTGCTGCCGCCTGCCGGCCGGCGGGTCGCAACGATTATGGGAGCGTCAGACGGCCCGCTGGGCCTGGAAACGTCCGGCAAACACTTGGAGCGGGGGGCCTTGGCCCGGGGCTCAGGGCGCCAGCCAGTGCCCGCCGTCGGCGTCGAAGAGCGCGCGCCGCTGGCCTTCGGGGTGCAGCTCGAGCCAGTCGAGCGCCTCGACACGCAGCGTCAGCATCGCGAAGTGGGCGCGTGTGCCGCGTTCGGGCACCGGCTTGACGATGCGGCTGCCGGGCGGCAGCGGCGACAGATAGTCCTGCGCCGCCGGCGTCATCATCAGCTTGGCCCAGCGCGACCAGACGGCCAGGCCGGTGGTCTCGACCGACAGGCTGACGTGCAGCCGCAGCTGCCAGCCGCGTGTCGCCGACCACAGCACCAGCACGCCTTCGGGGTGGGTCTCGACGTGCGCGACCTTGGGGCTGCGCGCGTCGGTGTAGATGATCAGCGACTTCGCCGCCGGCTCGATCTCGCGCAGCACCACGCTGCGTGCGTCGGCGCGCTGGCCGTCGGTGGTCGCGAGCACACCGACGTGCCAGTCGTGCGAAGAGTCATTCGCCTGCCCCAGTTCCTGCCAGATGGCGTCCTCGATCGCGGCGAGGTCGTGCAGGTGGCGCGTCATCCATCGTCCTCCGGTGCCGCTTCGCCGTCCCGGGTGTCAGGCCTCCCGACGCAGCGCGGGGAACAGGATCACGTCGCGGATGCTCGGGCTGTCGGTCAGCAGCATGATCAGTCTATCGATGCCGATACCGCAGCCGGCTGCCGGCGGCATGCCGTATTCCAGCGCGCGGATGAAGTCGGCGTCGTAGTACATCGCCTCTTCGTCGCCGGCGTCCTTGTTCGCCACCTGGGCCTGGAAACGCGCGGCCTGGTCCTCGGCGTCGTTCAGCTCGGAGAAGCCGTTGGCGTACTCGCGGCCGGTGATGAAGAGCTCGAAACGCTCGGTGATCGCCGGGTTCGTGTCCGACGCCCGCGCCAGCGGCGAGACCTCGACCGGATAGTCGATGATGAAGGTCGGCTGCCAGAGCTTGGCTTCGACCGCGGCTTCGAACAGACCGAACTGCAGCTCGGCCAGCGTCCAGTGCGCCGGGGCTTCTTCGCCCAGCGCCTTCAGGCGCGCGCGCAGCAGGTCGGCGTTATCGGCTTCATGCTCGGCGACGTCGGCGTGCACGATCAGCGACTCGCGCACCGACAGGCGAGCGAACGGCTGCTCCAGGTCGACCTCGCGCCCGGCGTAGCTCAGCTTGGCCGAGCCGGTGGCGGCACGCGCGGCGTGGCGCAGCACCTGCTCGGTGAAGTTCATCTGGTCCTGATGCGTCCAGTAGGCCGCATAGAACTCCATCATCGTGAACTCGGGGTTGTGGCGGACGCTGATGCCTTCGTTGCGGAAGTTGCGGTTGATCTCGAACACACGTTCGAAACCGCCCACCAGCAGCCGCTTCAGGTAGAGCTCGGGCGCGATGCGCAGGAACATCTCCTGGTCGAGCGCGTTGTGGTGGGTGACGAAGGGTTTGGCGTTCGCGCCGCCGGGAATGGGGTGCAGCATCGGCGTCTCGACCTCGAGAAAACCGTGCTCGACCATGTACTGGCGGATCGCGCTCACCGCCTTGCTGCGGGCGACGAAACGCGCGCGCGCCGTGTCGTCGGTCATCAGGTCGACGTAGCGCTGGCGGTACTTCTGCTCCTGGTCGGTCATGCCGTGGAACTTGTCCGGCAGCGGCCGCAGGCTCTTGGTCAGCAGGCGCACCGTCGTCGCCTTGATCGACAGCTCGCCGGTCTTGGTGCGAAACAGCGTGCCCTCGCAGCCGAGGATGTCGCCCAGGTCCCAGCGCTTGAACGCTGCGAGCGTCTCGGGGCCGACGGCGTCCTGCGTCACATAGAGCTGGATCCGGCCCGAGCCGTCCTGCAGCGTCGCGAAACAGGCCTTGCCCATCACGCGCTTCAACATCATGCGGCCGGCGACCGAGACCTTCACCGCCTGCGGTTCCAGCTCCTCGTTGGGCACCTGGCCGTGTTTGTGCTGCAGCTCGGCTGCGTGCTGCTTCGGCTTGAAGTCGTTGGGGAAGGCGACGCCGGCGGCGCGGATGGCTTGAAGCTTCTCGCGGCGTTCGGCGATCAGTTGGTTCTCGTCGGTCATTCACTGGGCCCGTTGGTCTGCTGCAATTTTAGGCGCAGCCTAGAATCGTCGGCTCGATGAAGATCAGTCCTTGTCTGCCGATCGTGCAGCGTCCCATCCGTTTTGCACTCGTCGGCTGCGGCCGGATCTCGGCCAACCATGTCGAGGCGCTGCGTCAGCACGCCGAACGCGCCCAACTCGTCGCCGTCTGCGACAACCGCCCCGAAGCGCTCGCCGCCGCGGTCGCGAAGACCGGCGCCGCCGGCTACGCCAGCCTCGACGAACTGCTCGAGGCCAGCGACTGCGACATCGTCACGCTGGCCACGCCCAGCGGCCTGCACCCGCGCCAGGCGATGAAAGCCGCCCGCGCCGGCCGCCATGTGCTCACCGAAAAGCCGATGGCGACCAAGTGGGACGAAGGCATGGAGATGGTGCGCGTCTGCCGCGAGGCCGGCGTCAAGCTCTTCGTCGTCAAGCAGAACCGGCTCAACCCGACGATGCAGCTGCTGAAACACGCGGTCGACGCCGGGCGTTTCGGCCGCATCCACTGCGTCGTCGTCAACGTCTTCTGGACGCGCCCGCAGAGCTACTACGACGACGCCCCCTGGCGCGGCCGCTGGGACCTGGACGGCGGCGCCTTCCTGAACCAGGCCAGCCACTACGTCGACATGGTCGACTGGCTGGTCGGCCCGGTGGACAACGTGCACGCCTACACCGCGACGCTGGGCCGCGACATCGAGGCCGAGGACACCGGCGTGATGTCGCTGCGGCTGCGCAAGGGCGGGCTGGCCTCGATCAACGTGACGATGCTGACGCACGGCAAGAACTTCGAGGGCAGCATCACCATCCTCGGCGAGCGCGGCACGGTGCGCATCGGCGGTGTCGCCGTCAACCAGATCCAGCACTGGCAGTTCGACACCCCGGCGCCCGAGGACGAGGCGGTGAAGAACACCAGCTACGCCGCGCCCTCGGTCTACGGCCCCGGCCACCCGCTGTACTACGACAACGTCATCGGCACGCTGCGCGGCGAGAAGAGCGCCGAGGTCGACGGCTACGAAGGCCTGCGCTCGCTCGAAGTCATCATCGCCGCCTACCGCAGCGCACGCGACGGCTGCCGCGTCGGCCTGCCGCTGGTGTTCTAGAACCCAGCCGTGAACGCCGCCGCCCACCCGAGCGCGATCATCGACGACGGCGCGACGCTGGGCGCCGGCACTCGCGTCTGGCACTTCGCCCATGTCTGCGGCGGCGCGACCATAGGCGCCGGCTGCTCGCTGGGGCAGGGCGTCTACGTCGGCAACGACGTCGTCATCGGCGACAACGTCAAGATCCAGAACAACGTCTCGGTCTACGACGCCGTCACGCTCGAGGACGACGTCTTCTGCGGCCCGAGCATGGTCTTCACCAACGTCTTCAACCCGCGTTCGGCGGTGCCGCGCAAAGACGAGTACCGGCGCACGCGGGTGCGCCGCGGTGCGACGCTGGGTGCCAACTGCACCATCGTCTGCGGCACGACGATCGGCGAATACGCCTTCGTCGGCGCCGGCGCGGTGGTCAGCCGCGACGTGCCGCCCTACGCACTGGTCGTCGGCGTGCCGGCGCGCCGCATCGGCTGGATGAGCCGCCACGGCGAACGCCTGGCGCTGCCGCCCAGCGGCCACGGCGAGGCCGCCTGCCCGGCCACCGGCGAACGCTACCGCCTCGACGGCGACACCCTCACTCCATGCAGTTCACCGACCTGAAGTCGCAGTACGCGGCGCTGAAGGGCTCCGTCGACGCGCGCATCCAGCGTGTGCTCGACCACGGCCAGTACATCATGGGCCCCGAGGTGGCCGAGCTCGAGACCGCGCTCGCCGCCTTTGCCGGCACCAAGCACTGCATCACGGTCGCCAGCGGTACCGAGGCGCTGCTGATCGCGCTGATGGCGCTGGACCTGCTGCCCGGCGACGAGGTCATCACGACGCCGTTCAGCTTCGCCGCGACGGCCGAGACCATCGTGCTCGCCGGCGCGCGCCCGGTCTTCGTCGACGTCGAGCCCGACACCGCCAACCTCGACGTCAAGCGGCTCGAAGCGGCTATCGGCCCGCGCACCAAGGCCATCGTGCCGGTGAGCCTCTACGGCCAGGTCGCCGATCTGGACGAGATCAACACCATTGCCGCGCGCCACGGGCTCGCGGTGATCGAAGACGCGGCGCAGAGCTTCGGCGCCGTCTACCGCGGCCGGCGTTCGTGCGCGCTGTCGACCTTCGGCGCCACCAGCTTCTTCCCGAGCAAGCCGCTGGGCTGCTACGGCGACGGCGGCGCGCTGTTCACCAGCGACGACCGGCTGGCCCAGGCCGCGCGCGAGATCCGCGTGCACGGCCAGAGCGCACGCTACCGCCACACGCGCCTGGGCGTGGGTGGCCGCATGGACACGCTGCAGTGCGCCGTGGTGCTCGCCAAGCTGGAGCGGTTCGAATGGGAGCTGGAGCGCCGCGCCACGATCGGTGCGCGCTACCGCGAGCTGCTGGCCGGCGTCGAGCAGGTCACGGTGCGGCCCGACCGCAACTCGGTCTACGCGCAGTACACGGTGCTGGTCGACGGACGCGAAGCGGTGCAGGCCGCGCTGAAGGCCGCCGGCGTGCCGACCGCCGTGCACTACCCGGTGCCGCTGCACCACCAGCCGGCTTATGCCGCCTACGCCGCGCCCGGCGCCTGCCCGGTGGCCGCGCGCCTGGCGCAGCGTGTGCTGAGCCTGCCGATGAGCGCCGACCTGTCCGAAGCCGACCAGGACACCGTCGCCACGGCGCTGCGCCGGGCGCTGGCCTGACGCCGCACGCGCCGCGATGAGCCGCGCCGTCGCCCGCGGCACCGTGATCAACCTCGCGGCCCGGCTGGCCGCGGTCGCGCTGGTGCTGGCGATCACCACCGTCGCCGCGCGCCTGGGCACCGAGCAGCAGGGCGTGTTCGCGCTCTTCACCAGCGTCGAAGGGCTGCTGCTGGCGCTGATGTCGGGTTTCGGCATCGCGCTGGCGCGGCGTGTCTCGCACCACGGTGAGCTTTCGCGCGGGCTGCTCGGCGCGGTGGTGATGGCCTGCATCGCCGCCGGGGCGCTGGCCGGCCTGGCGCTCTGGGCTTTCTCGCGCGTCGGCCCGGCCGGCTACCAGCCGCTGTGGATGCTGGCGCTGGCCGCTCCCTTCCTGCTGCTGGCGCCCAACGTCGCCGGCGTCTGGCTGGGCCAGGGCCGCATGCTGCCGATGGGCCTGGTCTCGATCGCGCCGCCGGCGCTGGCGCTGGCGGCCATCGCCGCCTTCGCGCTGGCGCAGGCGGTGGCGCTGCCGGTGCTGCTGGCGGCCTGGGTCGCGGCCAAGGTCGTGGTCGGGCTGGTGCTGCTGGCGCTGCTGCTGCGCCGCGAGCGCCTGGCAGCACCCGACCTGGGCGCGCTGCGCGCCGAACTGCCCTTCGTCGTCACGATCGCGCTGACCAACCTGGTGTCGCTGGCGAACTACCGCGTCGGCCTGTTCGTCGTCGAACGCACGCTGGGGCTGTCGGCCACCGGCGTCTATTCGATCGCGGTGATGGTGGCCGAGCTGCTGTGGTTCGTCTCGGGCTCGCTGACGCAGGCGGTCTACGGCCGCATCGGCACGCCCGACCGCGAACGCTCGGCGCAGACCACGCTGCGCGCGCTGCACCTGAGCTGGCTGGCGCTGCTGGCGGCGGCGCCGCTGCTGTGGGCGGCGGCGGCGCTGGTGCTGCCGCGGGCGCTGGGCCCCGCCTACGCCGACAGCCTGATGCCGCTGGCGCTGCTGCTGCCGGGTGTGCTGGCTTTCGGCGGTGCGTCGGCGATGTCGGCCTGGTTCACCAACCACGCCGGCCGGCCGCAGGTGCCGGCGCAGGTGGCGGCGGGTTCGCTGGCGCTGAACGCGCTGCTGGCGCTGCTGCTGGTGCCGCGGCTGGGGCCGGCGGGGGCGGCGCTGGCGGCTTCGGCGGCCTACGTCTTCTCGGTGCTGCTGCTGGCCTGGCGCTTCGCCGCCGCCGCCGGGCTGCCGCTGGCCGCGGTGCTGCGGCCGGGGCGGCACTGGGGCGCGGGGCTGCGGGCGCTAGCATCCCGAGCCGGAGGTCCTCGATGAAGGAGACGCTGCAGCGCTGGTGGCGCACGCTGTTCGGCCCGCGCATGTTCTACGGCTGGCGCCGTGGCGACGGCCAGTGGCTGGCGCACACCCGCATCAGCAGCGCCGCGCGCATCGAGTCGCCGGCGCTGCTGGACATCGGCGACCACGTCTACATCGGCCCGTTCAACTTCCTCGACGCCTCGGCCGGGCTGGAGATCGCCGAGGGCTGCCAGATCTCGACCCACTGCGTCGTGCTCAGCCATTCCAGCCACCAGGCGCTGCGCCTGGCCGGCCGCAGCTACTGGGGCGAGGCCGACCCGCCGGGCTACGTGCGCGCTCGCACGCGCATCGGCGCCTACAGCTTCATCGGCCCGCACAGCGTCATCGCACCCGGCAGCCGCATCGGCCGCGGCGTGCTGGTGCGCGCCTACAGCTACGTCAGCGGCGAGGTGCCCGACTTCGCCATCGTCGCCGGCCAGCCGGCTCGCATCGTCGGCGACACACGCGAAGCCGACGAAGCCTGGTTCGCCGAGCACCCGGGGCAGCGCGCCGACTACGACGAATGGGTGCGCCGCAGCGCGCCGGGAGCCGGCGATTGAGGCGCTGTCCCGCCGCCCGGGCCGCTCGCGCGTTGATTTCCATATGACTTCCGTTCTCCGTTACGCGCTGATCGGCGACGGCGAGAGCCCGCACCTGCTGAAGTGGGCGCGTGCGCTGGCGGCGCTGCCCGAGATCGAACTCTGGGTCGCGTCCAGCCGCGGTTTCCTGCCCGGCTTCGACGCCATCGTGCCGGCCGACCGGCGCCTGGCGCTGGGCACACGCCCCGACGCCGCCGGCGGCAACCTCGCGCTGCTGAAGCAGCTGCCGCGCCTGGCCGGCTGGCTGCACCGCGTGCACCCGGACTGGCTGCACGCCCACTACCTCACCTCGCACGGCACGCTGGCCTGGCTGGCGCAGCGCCTGTACGGCGTGCGCGGGCGCCTGGTCGGCTCGGCCTGGGGCAGCGACATCCTCGTGACGCCGCAGCGCAGCACCGCGCTGCGTGCGCTGACGCGGCGCGTGCTGCGCGCCTGCGTGCTGACGACCAGCGACTCGCAGGTGATGGCCGAGAAGATGCGGGCGCTCGGCGCCTTCGACATCATGGTCTTCCCGTTCGGGCTGGAAGCGATGCCGCCGTTGCCGCCGGCCAAGGACGATTCGCTGTTCTTCGCCAACCGCGGCCTGGAGCCGGTGTACGCGCCCGAGCGGGTGCTGCAGGCCTTCGCCGCGTTGCCGGGCGAGGGGCTGCGCCTGGTCGTCGCCAACGACGGCTCGCTGCGCGCCGAGCTGCAGAAGATGGCCGACGCGCGCACCCGCTTCGTCGGCCGGCTCGACGCCGACACCCAGGCCGGCTGGTATGCCCGCGCCCGCTGGTACCTGAGCCTGCCCACCAGCGACTCGGTCTCGGTCTCGGTGCTGGAGGCGATGGCGCACGGCTGCATTCCCATCGTCTCGGACCTTCCGGCCAACCGCGAGCTGGTGCGCGACGGCGACAACGGCATCGTGCTCGGCGCCGGCGAGCGGCTGACGCCCGAACGCCTGGCCCCGCTGGCGGCACGCGCCGATGCGGTGGCCGCCACCAACCGCGCCTGGGTCGAGCGCGAGGCGCTGTTCGCGCCGCGGGTGCGTGCCTTCGTCGACCGGCTGCAGGAGATCGGCTCGCGATGAAGCTGCTGGTGTTGAACCATTACGTCGGCTCACCGGCGCTGGGCATGGAGTACCGGCCCTACTACCTGGCGCGCGAGTGGGTACGCGCCGGCCACCAGGTGATGCTGCTCGGCGCCGACTTCTCGCACGTGCGCACGCGCCAGCCCGAAGCCGGCGACCAGCAGCTAGACGGCATCGCCTACCGCTTCTACGCGACGCCGCCCTACCAGGGCAACGGCCTGGGGCGGGTGAAGAACATCTGGGCCTATCTGCGCGCGGTGTGGGCCGACACGCCGCGGCTGCTGCGCGAGTTCCGCCCCGACGTCGTCGTCGCCTCCAGCACCTATCCGATGGACATCTGGGTCGCGCGCCGCATCGCGCGCCGCGCCGGCGCCAAGCTGGTCTACGAAGTGCACGACCTGTGGCCGCTGAGCCCGATCGAGCTCTCGGGCATGTCGCGCCGGCATCCGTTCATCGTGATGTGCCAGGCGGCCGAGGACTACGCCTACCGCCACGCCGACCGCGTGATCTCGATGCTGCCCAAGGTGCACGACTACATGGCCTCGCGCGGGCTGGCCCTGCACAAGCTGCAGGTCGTGCCCAACGGCATCACGCTCGACGAATGGCAGGCCGAGCCGCCGCCGCTGCGCGAGGACGTCGCCGCGGCGCTGGACGCCGCCGCGGCCGGCGGTGTCGTCGTCGGTTACGCCGGCTCGATGGGCCTGCCGAATGCGCTCGACACGCTGCTCGACGCGGCCCGGCTCGTCCAGGGCGAGCGCCTGCGTTTCGTGCTCGTCGGCGGCGGCCACGAGCAGGCGCGGCTGGCGCGGCGTGTCGCCGACGAAGGGCTGGCGAACGTGACGATGCTGCCGCCGATACCCAAGGCGCAGATCCCCGCCTTCCTGGCGCGCTGCGACATCGCCTACATCGGCTGGCAGCGGGTGCCCATCTACCGCTTCGGCATCGCGCCGAACAAGCTGATGGACTACATGATGGCGCGCCGCGTCGTGCTGCATTCGGTCGAGGCCGGCAACGACCCCGTGGCCGAGGCCGGCTGCGGCCTCACGGTCGCGCCGCAGGACCCGGCGGCCGTGGCCGAGGGCCTGCGCCGGCTGGCGGCGCTGCCGGCCGAACAGCGCCGCGAGATGGGCGAACGCGGCCGCGCCTTCGTGCTGGCCAACCACACCTACCCGGTGCTGGCGCGGCGCTTCCTGGACGCGGTGGCGCCGTGAACCCCGAGGACGAGCCGCGGGCCGTCGCCGAGCGTTACGCCCGGCGCCACGACGGCGACCGCTACTCGCCGCTGCGGCCCGAGATCTGGCAGACGGTGCAGCAGCGCGAACGCTCGCTCTTGCGCCGGCTGGCAGCCGTTGGCGTGCGCAGCCTGGCGCCGCTGGCGATCACCGAGGTCGGCTGCGGTGGCGGCGGCAACCTGCTCGAGCTGCTGCGCCTGGGCGCCTCGCCCGAGCGCCTGACCGGGCTGGAGCTGCTGCCCGAACGCCACGCCCAGGCGCGGCGTGTGCTGCCCGAGGCGCTGACCGTCTGGCAGGGCGACGCCAGCGTCGCGCCTGTGGCGCTGTCCAGCCAGGACCTGGTGCTGCAGTACACGGTGTTCTCGTCGCTGCTGGACGACTCTTTCCAGCAGCAGCTGGCGGCGGCGATGTGGCGCTGGCTGAAACCCGGCGGCGCCGTGCTCTGGTACGACTTCACCGTCGACAACCCGAAGAACCGCGACGTGCGCGGCGTGCCGCTGGCGCGTGTGCGAGAGCTGTTCCCCGAAGGCCGGCTGCGCGCCGAACGTGTGACGCTGGCGCCGCCGCTGGCACGCGTCGCCTGCCGGCTGCACCCGGCGCTGTACCGGCCGCTGGCCGCGCTGCCCGGCTTGTGCACCCATGTGCTGGCCTGGATCGCCAAGCCGGCGTGAGACAATGATGCGACTGCATCAACGCATCAAGGTGCTGCCATGCGCACGACGCTAGACATCGACGACGACCTGCTCGCCGCCGCCAAGGAACTGGCGCGGCGCGAAGGGGTCTCGGCCGGGCAGGTGGTGTCGCGGCTGATGCGCCAGTCGCTCAGCGGCGTGGCCGAGGTCGCAGTGCCGGCCGCAGCCCGTCGGGTCGCAGGCTTCAGGCCTTTCGGTGCGCGCGAAGGCGTGGTCGCCACCAACTCCCAGGTCGACACGCTGCGTGATGGCGAAGCAGTCTGAGCCGGCGGCGCGGCGCGCGCTGCTCGACGTCAACGTGCTCGTCGCGCTGCTCGACGCCGGCCATCTGCACCACGGCGCGGCGATGGACTGGCTGGCCGTCCACGAAGCCGGCGGCTGGGCCTCGTGCCCGCTGACGCAGAACGGCTGCCTGCGCATCCTGTCGCTGCCGGCCTACCCGAACCCGCAGCCGCCGGCGCGGGTCGCCGCCCGGCTGGCCGAGGCGGCGGCCGACGCCTCGCATGCCTTCTGGCCCGACGACCTGAACCTGCTCGAACCCGGCCTGCTGCGCTGGGACCGGGTGCTGAGTTCGCGCCACATCACCGACCTCTACCTGCTCGCCCTGGCCGTGCGCCACGACGGGCGTCTCGTGACGCTGGACCGCTCGATCGCCTTCGAGGCCGTGCCCGGCGCCACCCCTGAACACCTCACCGTCATCGGAGCCCCGGCGTGAGCCAGCCCTTTCTTCCCTTTGCCTTGCCGGACATCGGCGAGGACGAGATCGCCGAAGTCGTCGACACCCTGCGTTCCGGCTGGGTGACCACCGGCCCCAAGGCGCGGCGTTTCGAGAACGACTTCGCTGCCTTCCTGGGCGGCGACGAGTACCAGTGCATCGCCGTCAACTCGGCCACCGCCGGGCTGCACCTGGCGCTGGAGGCGCTGGGCATCGGCCCCGGCGACGAGGTCATCACGACCACCTGGACCTTCACCGCCACCGCCGAGGTCGTGCGCTACCTGGGCGCCGACGTGAAGCTGGTCGACATGGACCCGGCGACGCTGAACATCGCCCCGGCGGCGATCGAAGCCGCGATCGGCCCGCGCACCAAGGCCATCCTGCCGGTGCACTACGGCGGGCTGGCGGCCGACATGGCGGCGATCCACGACATCGCGCGCCGCCACGGGCTGAAGGTCGTCGAGGACGCGGCGCACGCGCTGCCCACCACCTGCGGCGGCGCGCTCGTCGGCACGCTGGCCAGCGACGCCACGGTCTTCAGCTTCTACGCCAACAAGACCATGACCACCGGCGAAGGCGGCATGCTGGTGACTCGCGACGCCGAACTCGCCAAGCGCGCGCGTGCGATGCGCCTGCACGGCATGAGCCGCGACGCCTTCGACCGCTTCACCGCGACCGTGCCGAGCTGGTACTACGAGATCGTCGCGCCGGGCTTCAAGTACAACCTGACGGACATCGCCGCGGCGCTGGGCATCCACCAGCTCAAGCGCGCCCACGCCTTCCAGCAGCGGCGCGAGCAGATCGCCGCGCTCTACGACGAGGCGTTGCGCGGCCTGCCGCTGATCACGCCGCCGCAGCCGGCCGCCGGCGACCGCCACGCCTGGCACCTGTACCCGGTGCGGCTGACCGACGACGCCGGCGTCACGCGCGAACGTTTCATCGAGAAGATGTTCGAGCAGGGCATAGGCTGCAGCGTGCACTACATCCCGCTGCACCTGCACCCGTACTGGCGCGAGCGCTACCAGCTCGACGCCGCCGATTTCCCGCAGGCTCAGCACGCCTTCGAACGCATTGCCAGCCTGCCGATCTACACGCGCATGACGGATGCCGACGTCGAGCGTGTCGTCGCCGCCGTGCGCGTGGCGCTGGCGCGCTAGGATGGCGCGACGGAGGTACGCGCGATGAACGTCCTGGCCAAGCCGAAGCTGAGCCTCGAGGCCTACCTGGCCTGGGAGAACCAGCAGCCCGAGCGCCACGAGTTCTTCCGTGGCGAGGTGTTCGCGATGGTTGGGGCGCGGCGTGTTCATGCCGTCGTCGTCGACAACCTTCGCGCCGGGCTCCGGCAGCACGTCAAAGGCGCCGGTTGCCGCGTCTTCGGTGAGTCCGCCAAGCTCCAGATCGGCGACGACACCGTCCTGTATCCCGACGTCTTCGTCACCTGCGACAAGGTCGACCTGGCGACCGACATCGTCTTTCGCTCGCCGCTGCTGGTCATCGAAGTGCTGTCGCCGGCGACCGTGGCCTACGACCGTGGCCTGAAGTTCGCGCTCTACCGCCGCATCCCGTCGCTGCGTGAGTACCTGCTCGTCGACCCGGACTCGCGCCGTGTCGAAGCCTTCCGCCGCGACGCTGCCGGCCAGTGGTTCATCCACGACATGAGCGAGTCCGACACGCTGGAAGCCGCCAGCCTCGACTGCCGCATCACGATGGCCGAGGTCTTCGACGGCGTCGAAGCGCCGCCTGCCGCCTGAACCGTTGATCAAACGCCTCTTCGACCTCGCCGGTGCTGCGGTGGCGCTGCTGCTGCTGTCGCCGCTGCTGCTGCTGGCGGCGCTCGCCGTCAGGCTGGACTCGCCCGGCCCGGTGTTCTTCCGCCAGGAACGTGTCGGCCGCGGCGGCGTGCCGTTTCGCATCCACAAGTTCCGCACGATGCGCGCCGGCGCGCCGGGGCTGCAGATCACGGTCGGCGAAGACCCGCGCATCACCCGCGTCGGCCGCTGGCTGCGGCGCACGCGCGTCGACGAGCTGCCGCAGTTCATCGACGTGCTGCAGGGCACGATGAGCCTGGTCGGCCCGCGCCCCGAGGTGCCGCGCTACGTCGCCTTCTACCCGCCCGGGCTGCGCGAGCGGGTGCTGTCGGTGCGCCCGGGCATCACCGACCCGGTGTCGCTGGCCTATGCCGACGAGAGCGAGCTGCTGGCGCGTGCCGCCGACCCCGAGCGCGAATACGTCGAGGTGCTGCTGCCGCGCAAGCTGCAGGCTGCCGCGGCTTATGCGGAGCGTGCGACCCTGTGGACCGACCTGGGCGTGCTGCTGCGCAGCGTCGGGGTGCTGCTGGGGCGATAGCCGGGGCGTCTGATGGCAGTGGCTGTTCCTGGCCCTTGAACGCTCGCTGGCGCCCTGAACCCGGAACTTAGAATTGCCGCTTCGTCTCCTTCCGAAGAACGCCGTCCGCGCCTCCCGTGACGCCTCCTGATCACCCGCGGACCCCGCGTCCCGCTCCCGCGGGCGGCCCCCCGACGATCTGGCACCGGCTGGACCTGCTGCTGGCGCGCATCCGCCCGCATCGCGAGCCGCTGTCGCTGCTGGCCGACGCGCTCGTCATCGCCGCCTGCTGGAACGTCACCTACCTGTTCCGCCTGGGTTTCGAGCGCTGGATCAGCGCCCGCCCCGACTACGACCACTGGGTGCTGCTGGGCGTCGTCGTCACCTATCTGGCCGCGTTCGCGCTGCTGCGCGTGCCGCAGGCGATGTGGCGTTTTTCCGGCTTCGGCGAGGTCAAGCGGCTGACGCTGGCCTGCGTGCTGGCCGGCGCCGTGGCCGCCGCGCTGGTGATGGGCGCCGGGCTGAGCCAGGTGCCGCGTGCGGTGCTGGCGCTGCATCCCTTCGTCGCGCTGATGGGCCTGTGTGTCGTGCGCATGGCCTACCGCATGCTCTACGAGCACGCGCGCCAGCGCATCACCGGCAGCGAACGCGAGATCCGCCGCGCCGTCGTGATGGGCGCCGGCGCTGCCGCGCGGCTGCTGCTGGCGGGCATACACGAGCAGGGCTGGATCGTGCTCGGCCTGCTCGACGACGACCCGGCCAAGCAGGGCGCCCGCATCGCCGGCGTGCCGGTGCTGGGGCCGCTGGAGGCAATCGCCGACAAGGCGGTGCGCGGCGCCGCCACCCACGTCGTCGTCGCGCTGCCCTCGGCCACGCGCGCGCAGCGCCGGCGGGCGCTGGACCTGGCCGCCAAGACGGGGCTGCCGGTCGTCACCGTGCCCAGCGTCGACGAGCTGCGTACCGGCAAGAGCCGCATCGAGCGCCTGCGCGAGATCGAACCCGAGGACCTGCTGGGCCGCGAGCCGGTGCGGCTGGACGACAGCGGCGTGGCCGCCGTCGTCGCCGGCCGCACGGTGCTGATCACAGGCGCCGGCGGCAGCATCGGCAGCGAGCTCTGCCGCCAGGTGGCGCAGTTCGCGCCCGCCCGCATCGTGCTGTACGAGCTGAGCGAGTTCAACCTCTACACGATCGAGCAGGAGCTGAGCCAGGCCTTCCCGGCGGTCGAACTGGTGCGCCTGATCGGCGACGTCAAGGACCTGGCGCATCTGCGCGCCAGCTTCGCCGCCTGGCGGCCCGACGTCGTCTTCCATGCCGCCGCCTTCAAGCATGTGCCGCTGATGGAAGAGCAGCACAACGCGCTGGCGGCGCTGCGCAACAACACGCTGGGCACCTGGCACGCCGCGCTGGCTGCGGCCGAGGCCGGCGCCGGGCGTTTCGTGCTGATCAGCACCGACAAGGCGGTGAACCCGACCAACGTGATGGGCGCTACCAAGCGTGCCGCCGAGATGGTGGTCAGCATGATGGCGGAGCAGTACCCGGCGACGCGTTTCATGGCGGTGCGTTTCGGCAACGTGCTGGGCTCCAGCGGCAGCGTGATCCCGAAGTTCAAGGAGCAGATCGCACGCGGCGGCCCGGTGACGGTGACGCACCCGGAGATCATTCGTTACTTCATGACCATCCCCGAGGCCGCGCGCCTGGTGCTGCAGGCGGGTGCGATCGGCGAGAGCGGCCAGGTGCTGGTGCTGGACATGGGCGAGCCGGTGCGCATCGTCGACCTGGCGCGCGACCTGATCCGCCTGGCCGGCCAGACGACGCAGGAGATCCCGATCGTCTTCAGCGGCCTGCGCCCCGGCGAGAAGCTCTACGAGGAGCTGCTGGCCGACGCCGACAACACGCTGCCGACGGCGGTGCCGCGGCTGCGCGTGGCGCGCCTGGCGGCGGAATCGGGCGAGATCGGCGAATTGCTGCGGTGGGCGGGCGATGCGGCGCTGGCCGATGACACCGATGTGAGGGACGCGCTGCGGCGCGTCGTAGCCGAGTACCGGCCGGCGGCATGAAACAATCTTTGGCGTAGGGCTGGTTCCCCCGGGCGGCGGTTGGCTGCACGATGGCGAGTGGCGCCGGCAACACCAGACTCCCAGGGATTCCAAGCATGAGCATCGCCGTCCAGCCGGTCGTCATGGCCGGGGGCTCGGGCACGCGGCTGTGGCCGCTGTCGCGCGCCGCCTATCCGAAGCAGTTCCTCGTTTTGTCGGGCAACAGCAGCCTCTTCCAGCAGGCGGTGCAGCGTTTGCAGGCGCTGGCCGGCGGCACGACCGCCGCGCCGCTGGTCGTCGGCAACGAGGAGCACCGCTTCCTGGTGCTGGACCAGCTGCGCGAGATCGGTGTCGACCCGG